>NZ_JAVRBR020000120.1:0-76337 GCF_034531165.2 Dendronalium sp. ChiSLP03b
CTGGGTATGGAAGTAATGCACGAGCGTAACGCTCATAACTTCCCCCTCGACTTGGCTGCTGGCGAAGTTGCTCCTGTTGCTCTGACTGCTCCTGCAATCAACGGCTAATTCAATAAGTCTTAGCTGAATAAAAAAACGCCCTCCGGAAACGGGGGCGTTTTTTTATTCAGCTGCCAGATAGATTAGGACAAAGAGTAATCATCAAACATTGATAGCAAGCGGATTTCAGGTCTGTTATCTATTACTTGCTATATTACAGCTTTCTGTCGGAAAGCTGTAATTGTCAGTTCACATTTTTGACCCGACATTAGACGGGCTTTCAGGTGGTTTTGCCCAGCCGCGATCGCGCAGATAGGATTCAAAGTCGGTCGGGGAAGGAAAATCGCGCTTCAACTGTGCTAAATTCGCTCCGTAGCCAACGTTCTCAAACCAGCGAAACATCGTGGTTACTTCCTCTCCGACTTGCTGCTCAAACACTTGAAACGGAATTTGTTGGTAGTTGACGGTTTTGCCCAGAACGCGGCTGAATGCGGCAGCGATTTCCTTCATGGTCATGTCTACACTTGCGACTTCCTTTTCGCGATTCAAGAAATCTGCGGGACGCTCAAACACTTCGGCGACCATTTCCCCGTAATCTTCTTCGGAAAGCTGCTGCAATTTCGTTTCCGGACTGAGCGGTTGGAAAAGCGTTCCCTGCTCAATCATCGGACGCATTCCGTTGTAATTGTAAAAGAAGAAAACCGGACGCATCATTGTGTAGGGCAAACCAAGCGATCGAATGTATTCTTCGACTTGAAACTTGCTGTCGAAATGTGGGATGCCCGTGTTGCGTTCAGCACTCCCCACCGAACTGTAGACGAAATGCTGAATGCCTACTGCTTTCGCCGCGTCTGCGACCGCCTTGCCGTTGCGGATTTCGGCTGACAATCCGCCTTGAAGGAAGGTCTGCAACGAAAAAACGCCATAGATACCTTGCAAAGCGCGATCAAGGGAAGCGCGATCGCCGAAATCTCCTACCAGAAGTTCTGCCCCCGCTTGTTGGAGTGCTTGGGCAGGGGGCTTGTTTGGATCGCGCACAAAGGCACGCACCTTGAATCTTCCGCGCTTTAAAAGATGACGCGCTACTGCACCCCCCTGATTCCCCGTGGCTCCGGTGACTAAGATAATTCGTTCTGTGGTTGTTTGCTGTGTCATTTCTGTTTTTTCAATGCTGTTTGTGTATTTGAAATTTATCTTGTCTAAACAGTAGCTTGTACAGAAAAAGAGAAAAAGTAGTTAAAATTCAAAACAGTGATGCAAAAAATTCAAAAATGCGTTTGCGTTAATGGACAAGCTGAAAAGCCTGATGATTTTTATGCGCTCCGCTCAATATGGCAGCTTCTCGGAGGCAGCACGACAGTTAGGAATGGCTCCCTCAGCTGTGAGTCGAGCTGTATTGCGCTTAGAAGATGAATTGGGGGTGCGCTTGCTACAGCGGACGACTCGCAGTTTGACACTGACCGAAAATGGTGACCGATTTTATGAACGCTGTCAGCAAATCATCAACGATTTGGAAGAAGCCGAACTCGAAGTCAAACAATCGCAATCAATGCCGATTGGAACATTGCGGCTCGATCTGAGCTTTGTGTTTGGCAAAATGCATATTGCTCCGGCTCTGCTGCGATTTGCCGCACAATATCCTGAGCTACATCTGAATGTTTCTTTTAACGATCGCTTGATCGATCTGATTGAGAAAGGTATTGATGCGACGGTGCGGATTGGAATCAGCAGCGATAGCAGTTTAATTATGCATCACCTGGCAACTGCACGCTACATCACTTGTGCCTCACCGCAGTATCTCGCTCAGTATGGTACGCCCACAAAGCCCACAGAACTGTTGCAGCATCGCTGTGTCAACTTTATCTATCCACAAACCGGGCGAGAGCCTAACTGGAAGTTTGAACAAGACGGAAAATTGATTGACCTTTGTGTTGACAGTTATCTGCGATTCGATAATTCAGAAGTCATTTTAGAGGCTGTCATTCAAGGAGCTGGTGTAGTTCAATTTCCCAAATTTATTGCAGCAAAAGCGATCGCGCGTGGAGACCTCCAACCTATTCTCCAATCCTACGCGACCCAAGTTGGATTACCGATCGCAGTGTTGTATCCGCAAAAACGCTATCTCCCGGCTAAAGTTCGCGTATTTGTTGATTTTATGACAGAATTGACGGCTGCATTAAAGCGAGTTGATGTTGTAGATTGAAAGCTCGAACCAGTGGACGGCAGGCTTTAGGTTAGAAAACAGCGCAGAAAGCACTTTATCTAATTCGTAATTAAAACCCTTGAAGTGTTTTTCAAACAATACTATTTTTGCCAATTTAGTCTTACACTACTTTCATACTCAGCTCACCTAATTTTATAGATTTTCAACCTGTAGGTGAGTGTCTGTATGTTTCCATGCTGTAGCAAATTCTGTTTGCACGAGTTTAGCAGCGTCATCTTTACCTTGTGCTTGCAAACTTACCTGCAAGCCAAATAGAGAACGTCCGTTGTGGGGATATTTTTTTAAATCGGCTCTAAACACTTTCTCTGCTTCTACATAATCACCCTTGGCCAATAGCACGCCGCCTAAAAATTCTCGTGTGGGAAAGTACCAATCTGGTGGTTCTACATAATCTAAAGCATCTTCTGCTGCTACAGCTTGCTGTAGGAAATCGATCGCAGAGTCGTAGTCATGCTTTGTTCTGGCAATTTTGGCATCAATAACTTTTGCAGCAATGTTGAGAATCCGACTGGCGGGACTGAACCCAATGGTTGCCTCTGCGGGAATTGTCTGTTTAGCAACTAGTAAGGCATGGCTTTCACTCACAGCATCTTCTAGTTTGCCTGTGGCAGCGTTTGCCATACCGCGAGCAAAATGCCAGACTGCATTAGTGGTGGGTAGTTTAATATCAGGAGCCGGAGTTTTTAAGATAGCATCCCAGTCACCAAACCGCGTTTGAATGAGCATTTTGCTGCCCAGGAATCCCTCTAGCATAGGTAAATATGGATCGATAGAGGCAGCATTTGTCACCAATTTATCGGCAGCTTGCACGGCATCTCGATGTCTTCCTGCCATGCTGCTGGCTACCATGAGGAAATGCACATTGTGGTTGTAGTACATCAGGGGATAAATGCCCTGCACTTGATGATTTTTAAGATAAATATTATCTTGGGCGATCGCCCGTTCATTTGCCAGCATTGCCCTCTCATAATCTCCTACACGAAAATAAATATGGGAAGGCATATGTATCAGATGTCCTGCTGCGGGAACTAAGCTTTCCAGTCGTTTAGCACTTGCGAGGGCGCGTTCTGGGGAAGGTGACGCTTCCACAGCATGGATATAGTAATGATTCGCTCCAGGGTGGTCTGGGTCGCGTTGGAGTGCTGATTCTAAAACAGCTACAATTTCTTCTGTATCAGCCTGTGGTTTGCCATCATGACTCCAGAGTTGCCAGGGATGTAAATCCATCAGGCTTTCAGCGTAAAGTGTTGCTGCATCTAAGTCATCAGGATAGCGCTTGGCTAAAGCTGCCATTGCTTTGGCATATTCCACCGCCAGTTGATGTAAATCTGCATGGAGATCGTTGGAGTAACGTTTTGCTAAAGCAGCAATATAGTCCTGTTCTGTGACTGGTGCTTGGGTAGAAAGTGCCAAAGCTTGCTGTATTGTTTGATAGGCAACTCGTTCTCGCTCAGGGTCTATGTCTAAGTTAATATTGGCTCCTATGGCAAGGGCAATGCCCCAATACGCCATTGCCATTTGCGGATCGAGTTCGGCTGCATGTTGAAAAGAACGTACTGCTTCATCATGATTGAAAGCGTAAATTAAATTCAATCCTTGATCGAAAAACTTTTGTGCTTCAGGATTACGGGTAGTAACTGCATGATGGTATGTTCCTAGTTTATGTATCAAATTATACGGCTGCTTTGCTTGGGCAAGTGCCTCGTTGGGGATGACTAATGATAGTATAAGTACCCAAATTATAAATAAGTACTTCATTTTCATGATTCCAATCTTTCAAGCTTTCTATATTTTTGCTATTTATTAGGGTTTACTCATTGCATGGAATACCAATCTGCCGCAGGGATGTGTATGCCCTGACTATGTATTGCATCGAAACAAGAATAGCTATACATTGCACAGTTGTTTTGAGATGATTTATGCAAATCCCTCCAAATTGCAAGAGGATTGTAATACTAATTCTATGTGAACGCGATCGCCTAGCTTTAGACCTCTTGCACGAATAGTGTAAGCATGAAAAAATACAGGTCAAAAAAGAAAGAGCGATGAGCTACGAACATGGTGTAGCGGCGACTGCTGGTAATCGCATTCACGTAGAAATTCAAGGCTAGTGGACTGAAGGTTGCCCTTAATAGTACCAGGGCAAACGCATCTAAAGTATAAGAATCCTTTAATGGCAAGGGTTTGGGCGTTTTATAATTGAGTCTCTTTTTTCATCAATATCCTTGTCCCGCAAGGGTTTCAGGTTTTACGTGCGTTTGCCCTGTAATAGTACTAATCCAACTCCGAGTCGCTGATATGTCAACAACCATTTACGTCGTATACAGCTGGTGAAAGTGCGATTGCACAATAGTATGGATGTTTTATAAATTATCTCAAGTATGGTTCAGTACCACTTGAGATGTATCGCACCCGTCTGATTGCAGCGATCGCCTGATTCATCTTTTCATTCAGCAACGCCCCAAATTCTTATCCAAAAATAGAACAAATGCACTATAAAGGAGATTATTCTCAAACACTAAAAAACCCTTGTAAGTCAAGCCTTACAAGGGTTTTGTCGTTTAAGCGGGCGGCGGGAATCGAACCCGCATTAATAGCTTGGAAGGCTATAGTTTTACCACTAAACTACGCCCGCAAATTTCCAACCCTGATAACATAACACAATTAAAACTAAAATTCAAGCATCCAGTCAGAGTTAGCGACGCTCTATTTTGAGACGTACAAACCTATTACTCAATTCTGGTGGTGTTGAACCATCAATGTAATGTGCAGGCTGAAATTTCTCACCTTGGAAAACATCATTAGCGAATTGCTCATATTTGCTTTTGTCTGCTGCTGGTATCGATGGATCTATAACTTTAGCCTCCATAAACTTGCCAGTTTTATCAATTATTAAAGATACCAAAAACTCTACAGCAGGAAGTTCGAGGTTGCTATTGACGTAAAGTGAGTCAACTTCTTTTTCGTTGCTTCCTATATGTTCAGCCAGTTTCAATTCTTTAGGTAAAGGCTCTCGCATAATTGCTCTCTGCTCCTCTTCACTCACAGGAATCCAGAGCGCAAATAGTCCTCCCTGTGACTGACTTTTTGGAGGCGATAGCTTTTCCCCAACGGGTTCTTCTTGGCGCTGTTGCTCAGCGAGTTGTTGCTGGCGTTGTTGCTCGGCAAGTTGTTGCTGACGCTGTTGCTCGGCAAGTTGCTGCTGACGCTGTTGCTCGGCAAGTTGTTTCTGACGCTGTTGTTCGGTGAATTGTTGCTGGCGCTGTTGCTCGGCAAGTTGCTGGCGCTGTTGCTCGGCGAGTTGCTGTTGACGTTGTCGAGCGATCGCTCGTTTTTGACTTGCCAAAGCGATCGTACTTCGATCTGGAATATTAAAAACAGCAGGTTTTATCGTTGATTTGTCTATTGGAGCTACTTGTTTGGATAATTTCGTTGCTTGCGAATTTTGAGTTATCGATACTGGATTTGGCGCAACTGATTTTGCTTTAGGAGAAATTTCTACAAACTCAATGGGAACAACTGCTTGGCTTTGCTGCGGAAACCACAACTTAAATACATATGAGCGCATTAGCCAAAAAGCCAGTAGGTGCAAAGCAACTGAACTGATAGCTACACCGATCCACAAACTCGGTGGATCGGTGTGCCGCCTCCAGACTTTCTCTGAAGTTGGAGTTTTATCCGCAACCGATGTTGTCATATTACATTTGAAACCAGATATGATTCGGTGCTTTTGCTGCTAATGGCTAATCGCTAAGATCCAGTTTGAATCTTAGCGATTAGCCATTAGCTCTGATGTAACAGCAAAGGTCAGAACTGTTTCATCTACTCCTTTGAGTTTTAGCGGACTACCTTTGGTAATTTCTTCATCCTGCAAATAATCTGCTACAGCAGCAGAAACCAGGATAGTACCAGGAACAGCAGCGGATTGCAATCTCGCGGCAATATTCACACTCGGACCAATAGCTGTATAGTCTGCACGTTCTGCACTACCAAACATGCCTACAACTGCGGTACCTTGGTGGATGCCACAGCGAAACTGTACGCCACTATGCCCGTTAGAGTCGAATATACCTTGGTCTCGCCAGCGCTGGTTTAACTGATCTAGGGATCGGTGCATTGCTCTTGCGGTGTTGACGGCTCGACGCACCTGTTCGTTTGGGGTAAGTTCTTCCGGCGCTCCGTATAAAGCCAAAATAGCATCCCCCATAAATTTATCTACCGTCCCGCCATTATCAAACACAACTTTGGTCATAGCTTCTAAATATTCATTCAGCAACTCTGCCACTCGTCGAGATCTCAGGGTATTTGCTAACTGGGTAAAACCCACGATATCGCTAAATAAAACTGTGATCAAGCGCGGTTCCGGTCGTAAATCTAGCGTCAAAGCTCCTGCTGCTGCTTTTTGCACCAATACAGTCGGCAAGAAACGCTTTAGCACCGATTCTGTGAGGTAAGTATTTAGCTCCACAACCCGTCGTTCATTTTCCTTCAAGGCTAAAAGATTCCTTACTTCCGCCAGAAGTTCCCGATCGTTAAACGGTTTTGCTAAATAAGCATCTGCACCATGTTCTGTACTTTCGATGCGGGTTTCCTCGTCAACTTTCGCTGTGAGCAGAATGATTGGTATTCCTTTCAACTTCTCTTCACTACGTATCATCCGAATCATTTCCAATCCTGTCACCAAGGGCATCATCAAGTCAGTGACAATCAAGCTGGGTATAATTTCCTGAGCTATTGCGAACCCTTCATGACCGTTACGAGCTGTTCGGACTTGATAGCCGTTGCGACGGAGTATATCAGATACATAGGTACGCAGATCCGGGTTATCATCTACAACTAGGATAGAGTACTTAGTCACCGAATTTGCAGGAGAAGAAGAATCTACTTCCAACTTATCGCTGAGTGCTGAGTTCGGAGTTTCAGAACTGGGTGATAGGTTATTTATATTATTTTCAATATTGTCTGTGGTTGGTTCTATCAGTTCTAAATCGGCCAGTTCCACACTAGCGCGGCTTGTGTTCAATTCAACAGGAGTTTCCAGCACTTGCTGTGTGGGTAGGTGAGCATTTCCAGCCACAAGCCATAAAGTAAAGGTAGTACCTTCACCATAAACTGATTCCACAGTGACTTTACCACCGTGTAATTCTACTAATTCTTTGACTAAAGCTAAACCAAGACCACTACCTTCATAAGAGCGGTTTTCTGAGCCTTCAGCTTGCCGGAAGCGCTCAAACAAATGGGGGATCTGTTCTTGAACAATGCCAATCCCCGTGTCTTGTACTTGTAATATGCAATGGTTCGCTTGTGATAGCAACTTTACGCTAATTGTGCCACCTTCAGGAGTAAACTTCATGGCATTGGACAGGAGGTTATAAACCACCTTGTCAAATTTTTCCATATCCAAGTACACTGTGGAACATTCATCCAGCTGGCTAACGAGATGCAGTTCCTTTCTCTCACAATAGGGGCGAAATGACTCAACAATTTGACCGACAAACTCGACTAAATCACAGGGACGGAAATTAGGCTGCATCCTCCCAGCGTCTAAGCGTTGTAGATCTAGTAGTTGATTGACCAGTCTTAGCAAGCGCCGGGAGTTACGTAAGGCGATCGCACTTTGGGCATAAGATAATCCTTCACCAGCCCCCACAGCTGACTCTAAGGGGCCTTGAATTAAGGTGATAGGAGTGCGGAATTCATGGGAAATATTTTGAAAGAATTCGGTTTTTTGTTTGTCTAATTGCAACAAGCGCTCAGCTTGCTCGCGAGTTTTTTGGTATAAACGTGACTGCTGCACAGCGATCGCCGCTTGCGCGGCCACTGCTTTAGCCAGTTCGATATCAGATGAAATCCAGCGACGTGCTTTGCTACCTTCACGTAGTGTGATACTACCAATACATTTGCCATCAGCTAGTAAAGGGACGACCATGAGCGATCGTGCTGGCATTTTCAAAGGTAAATCAAACCCTTGGATTGCCGATGGACAATCGCTCATATCAGTAATTATTACAGGTTCATGTGTTCTTAATATCTCTTGTAATATGGGATTGTCCTGTATAGGTGCTTGAGAGTCGGGTAATTCCTGATTAACAAAATCATTATAAGTACTTAAATTTTTATCTTGAACGGGCGATCGGTTATTCTCAGGATGTTGAGAATTATCATACAAGCCCACACAATGGACAAATTCATCTTCTTCTGTCCACAAAGACAGTACACAGCCATCAACTTGTAAGGCTTGTCCCAGTTGGTGGGTGATAGCCGCAAAGATATCTTGAGGGTCTAGGCTAGAGCGAATTGCGGTAGTAATCGTATTAATCAAGCCTTCTCGCTTGGCAAGGGCACGTACCTGCTCGTATGCATAGGCTTGAGACAAAGCCAAAGCAGCTTGATCCGCCACCATTAAAACCAACTGCACCTCTTCTTTGCCCCAGAAGCGAGGCTGGTAACACTGGTGTAGTGCTAGGACTGCCATCAGTTCCTGTTGGCAAATCAAGGGCACAACCAAGCTAGAGCAAATGTTAGCAGTAGCAAAAGCCACAGTTCGTTGCCGCAGTTCAGGAGTTTCGCCTTGAATGCGCTCATCACCTGCTACATCATGAATTACTTGAACTTCACGGGTTTCCCAGACCGTTTGAGCTAACGGAGAGGAAGGAGAAATGGGTGGAAAATTGATTTGATTGTCCCTCTTCGCATACTCTTCAAGAACTCCTTCTCCTGCAAAGACGCTATCGCGAACGGGGAATACAGTCGGCTGAATCGGCAAACCCTCCTGCGAACTGCTCGCTGTCTCACCTTGTCCTCGTGTTCCCGTGTCCCCTTGTCTTTCTTCTTTCAAAGCTTTCTGATAAATGAATCCTTCATCCACCAACTGTTCTTCCTGGAAGGGACGTAAAAGACAGACATCTACCTCCAACATGTGACCCACTGTATCGACGATTGCTTGCAAAATTTGCCGATAGTCTAAAGCACTGCGAATTGTATTTGTGACGGTATTCAGCAGCGATTCTTGACGGAGTGTGCGAGTTAGTTCTCGGGTGCGGGCTTTAAGGACATTGTGTGTATCTAAAGCCTGTCGCACGACTGCTTTAAGATCCTCTGCTTCCCACGGTTTAGTTACGTACTTGAATACCTTACCAGCGTTGATTGCTTCCACGAGGTCTTCAACATCTGTGTAACCAGTCAAAATAATCCGGATAATATCTGGATATTGAGTCGCTGTCAGGCTCAAAAATTCTGTACCGCTCATGATGGGCATTCGTTGATCGGAGATGATCACTGAAACCTCTCCCTCTTGCGCCAACAGATCCAATGCCGCAGGACCAGAGGTTGCCCTTAGCACCTTATAGTCGCGATAGAAGGTGCGGTAAAGCAAGTCAAGGTTGTCTGGTTCGTCATCAACAACCAAAATTTTAGGCTTACTGTTTACTTGAGATTTCATGCACCGCTTTCCTGCTGCAATGGCAGTCGGATAAAGAATAATCTGATCAGGTAGGAATGGTTCTGAGTCAGGTAAGAGCAGAGCATTTTGACCAATGAGGCTGTTTGGCTACATGACTGCTGAGTGTGGGGGCACTGATTTAGAGGAATTCGCCTCAATGGCTTGTGCCGATTACCATTTGCTTTAGTGCAGTGCAATTGGATTCACAGCTAGTTTTCATTTTATAGACATGATGTTTGCTTGCCAAATCTTCCCTCACCTCCAGCGAGAACTGTCCTACAGTATATACAGCGCTCAAGGCTGGCCGAAAAAACCAGATGAAGCTGCTTATTAAGTT
Organism: Dendronalium sp. ChiSLP03b; assembly: GCF_034531165.2. Classification (NCBI taxonomy): domain Bacteria; kingdom Bacillati; phylum Cyanobacteriota; class Cyanophyceae; order Nostocales; family Nostocaceae; genus Dendronalium; species Dendronalium sp. ChiSLP03b. Next base: position 10,042 of record NZ_JAVRBR020000120.1, read on the forward strand.
TTCCCGTTGCAGCAGTTGCACTAACACTCGCAGGTAAATTTTATTTATGCCATTCATAGTAGGGTCAGCAACATTACAACAATAAGATTTAAAGGCAAAGTATACTATTAGACAAATACCTCTTTCCAATTTAGCAATTAGAACTATAATTCAGACAAGTGGCATCAGCCAGGAAATTCAGGATCATTTCTCCAGCACCTAAGTTACCCTAGAATTCAGTTCTTTACTTGGTTTTAGGAGCTGGTATTAGCGTAGCGGTAATAAGAAATCACTGAGTACCGCAACTAAGAACAATTTGAAAGCAGAACTGAGCAGGCAGTTGACGGTAAAAAAATTTTGTGCATATCCAAGCTAGCATCACTGCCAATTGGTTTTTTGCTTAGAATGGAGCGAGTATTTGTTTTAGCTGAGTAGTTAGATATAGTCAAAAGATTTTTTCAACTCGATTTCAGCAACACAATAAGTAATTTTTTGGGGGACTGGTAGTTAGACATTTCTATAGTATTGTCAATTATACTACCTTTGATTCTTTGTAAGCTGATGACATCTCAAGCTTAAAGTCTCTATTGAAGCAAGGATACGCCTGAAGCTCCTGAACAAAGACTTGCAGATTTATGATGATGCAAGTTCTAGCTCTTATGAGCTACAAGCAGTGTTATGTTTCAAAAGCCAAAACAATGTTTTACCATTTGTGTACTCTACAATCTAAGTAATAAATTGTAATTTCGCTAGAATTTCCAAATTATAGGCTAATTTTAGTTTTAATATACCTTATATGGTGTTTTAAAATATCTGAGAAAATTATTGTTGAATGCAATCAATACTAAACTAACTTTGACATCCTGGTTTTTTGACCCGCATTACCAAGAGCCAGTCGTAACCGATTCAGCTCATCACCAGTTCCAAATTCGTGCTGCTACATCTGCTGATTTGACTGGTATAGCCCAAATTATTGCCGAAAGCTTTCACTCCCAACATGGTTTATGGGGATGGGCTTTTCCTTTGTTACGCTTAGGTATTTACGAAGACTTCAGGCATCGCCTATCGTCACCTGCACCACATCACGTTTGCTTAGTTGCTGTTGATACCAATAGTACGGCTAATAACTTAGTAGGAACTGTTGAACTGGGTGTGCGTTTTGCTGATTCGTGGATACAGGTTGGTAGAAGTTTTCCTTATCTGTCTAATTTAGCCGTTCATCCCAAATATCGTAGGCATGGTGTGGCATCAGGATTACTTATTAGCTGTCAACAAGTCTCTCAGGAATGGGGATTTCAAGACTTGTACCTCCACGTTTTAGAAAATAATTATCAGGCACGACAGCTTTATTTCAAGCTGGGATATAGGGTACATCAAGTAGAATCTAACTGGAATACGTTTTTACTAGGACGCTCGCGGCAGATATTATTGCACAAGCATTTGAGAGCTGATTCAACTACTTGAATTCTTATTTTAAGTTTAATATAGTGACTTAGAAATTACATTCTTAAGGAATATTTCAGTTAGAGTTGGCAATTTATAATACATAATTAAAGCGATTGAGTAGCTAGAAAATTAACGCACCAATCCTAGCAATCCAGTTTTTTAATAGCACAATAATTAAATAGACATCTGACAATAGATAATTTATGAAGCTAGAATTGAATGACAAGTTTGCGCCTTAATATTTTTTATATACAATCTTACCAAATTTTTTTCAAATAAAAATACAATTTTATTATGATTTTTTGCCCATTTACGACATACTCTTTAATTTTTCATAATTTAATTTTTAGATATATTAAAATATAAAAAGGAACTGATAATATTTTTATAAGTAAAAATACGTTTAACAAAATGCTAATTCCTCATAATAACTTTGTATTTAGGATATTCATCTTTATAAAAACTTTAAAAAAGTTGTAGTTAAGTTTGGAGACAAACCCAGTTAAATCTCATACAATATAACTACTACTTACTGAACAAGTGTATTAATTTCTATCTTAGTTAAATTGACCAGAAAATTCTTGATAATAAGAAAAATCAAAAATTTGGTTTAATTTAATAGTAAGTTCCTGCTGTAAGCCCATAACACCACCAATTTACTCAAAAATTTGAGAAAACATGGATAGCGAAAAGCACCCACGCTATCAAGCTGCTATGGTATCAATTTATTGCCCTGAAACCAGTTTCCTAAACCATCTTGTCATGCCGGATGGAACTGAGCAATCATATGGCTCGGATATACTTACGCGTTTGCACAGTGGAGAAGTTTTCATTGTCAATAGTCGCAAACGGAATGGATTAATACTGTTTAAACGCTATCATGCAGAATTTGCTGGGCCTGGAGCAGCAGTTGGCGGTGATTACGATTGTGATTGTCAGAGGGTACTATCTATAGGTAATTTGTCTTTATTGACTCCCGAATCTTATGAGGAGCGTCAGAAGGCTTACTTGATTAGGCGACAGTGGATTCGGTTGATTAGACAAATTACAGAAAACCCGATTCCTCAGCAGCGAGTCCAAAAGATTTTGGATCAATTTGAACAATACTTTCCGCCGGAAATGGTGGTCGATCTGCCTGATGTTGCCTTCGCCCTTTTAGTAGGCGTACTCCCACAAACAGTGGGAATGATACGCCGTTTGGGCAGCGATGAAAATTGCAGGCTTAATTACTGAGTAAAGAACTAAATTTTCAGATTTGCTAAAGCAGCTTGTATCCGATTTATGGTACGGTCATTTTCGTCTGATGTGCCGATAGTAATTCGCAATCCTCCACCGATCTCGCGTACAAGAGTACCAGAACTTTTGAGTTCTTGGTGAAGATTTTTTAAAGCAGTGTCTTGTAGATAAAAGCCATTGGGTTTTAGGCGCAAGAAAATAAAATTAGTGGCACTTTCTGTGATTTGTAAAGTTGGGTGATGAGATAAAGCTTCGATAAGTTTGGCTCGTTCGCTTAGGGTTTGAGGAATTGAGTTGAGTAAGAGTTGGCGGTTTTGCAAAGCAATTAATGCAGCAGCTATTGAGAAACTGGAAAGATTATAGGGTAGACGGATCTTTTCTAGGATAGCGATCGCTTCTGGATGAGCAATGCTATAGCCAACGCGCATAGCTGCTAACCGGAAAGCTTTAGAAAAAGTACGTAATATTACCCAGTTGGGGCGCTGTGCTAATTCACCCACTAGTGTAATCTGGCTGAATTCAAAATAAGCTTCATCAATTACTACCAAAATCTGCTCGTTCAGATTTCTTAACCATGCCAACTCTGAAGCGGTTAAGGGATTAGCTGTCGGGGAATTGGGATGCACAACAAAAACTACCCGAATCGGAGGATTTTGAGTTTGTTCTATGGCAGACTGTGCTGCTGCTAAGTCAATTTCAAAATTTGCTGCATTTCTACTTACCGCTACTACAGGAATTCCCAAAGTTTTTGCTAAAATCCCGTACATAGAGAAAGTAGGATTGGCAACTAGAATTGAACCTTCTCCTGCTAGACAGGTGGCAATTAATAAAGAGCGGATGAGTTCATCCGAACCATTACCAACAGAAATATTGGCAGCAGTCAAAACAGATGGCGAAAGAGTCGCTGACTCATTGATATACTCAGCGATCGCTTCTTTGAGTGTCTCATGTCCGCCATCGGGATAACGATTTGTTTCAATTACCTGTTGATATGTCCGGGCTAGCTTTTCTTTTAACTCAGGCGGTAAATCATAGGGGCTTTCATTGGTGTCCAGGCGATCGCGCTGCGTGGGGACTGGTTCGGCTGTATCGCTGCTGGGGTGGGGTTTGTAAGCAGTGAATTGAGCTAAATCTGAGCGGATGAATGAAAGCATAATTTTATTCAATAGTCAATAGTCCAGTTGTCAGTTGTTTGTATTTGACTACTGACTAAGGACATTAGTTATGTAAGAATTTCTCATTTTACAGCTTCAAGGTAACTGACAAAAGAGGCAAATTGCTTGCCAAATTTCTTCCATAACGTTGCCCAAAGCATGATCGCTGTCCAGTTCCACTAACTCTACCCAAGGACGCGATCGCACAAAGTCACGACTGGCTGCAATTGGGATGACTTCATCTTTTTTTCCGTGCAAAATCAGGGTGGAGATGGGACGTTGTAAAAGTTCTTCTTGGTAATGAGCAGCATCTGTTACGAAATCGTAACTAAGAGGTAGCGATCGCCCTTCGCCATAGTGGTAAATCATGAGATATTTTTCTTGTTGCCAACGCTGCACCTCTTCATCCCCTAGCCTAGGTAACCAATGAGATAAAAACCCGAAAGCTGGTGCTAGCAGAACAAGGCGTTGCACCTGCTGATATTGCTGTCCCAAGTGGGCAGATGTCAATCCACCCAAACTTGAGCCAATCAGTGTTACTGGTACAGGGGCATCAGGAAACTCTCTTGCAATTTGGGTTAGTTGACGAGTAATTGTCAACTGAGAGAAATCGCCAGCATTTAAATCGGGAATTTTGATTTTTCTCTGGATTTTAGCAAAGCGATCGCCTATATCCTGTGCTTTGGCAGATTTAGGACTAGAAGCGAAACCGTGAAGATAAATGTATTCCAAAGTAGTAGATTGCGAGGAGTGAAAAGTTAGAGTTGGGAATTATTACAGCAGTTTTCAGGTATTGAGACTAAGCCTGAGGCGGATAGTAAGAGTAGTGTAGTTCAAGTACTTGAAAAGCGCTGTGAGTTTGCTAAATGCTAATTTATCATTTTTGGTTTATGGACTAACTCAGCATTTACAGCAGATTTCAAGTTGGTGAGGTACAGATAATTGTAAGGGCGAACGGCCGTTCGCCCTTACTTGTGTACTTCATTTACCTGAAAAACGCTGTATATTTTGTTGATATTGTTAGAGAAACTAAGGGGCTGGGGATGGCGGTTCCTCAGGTTGAGTTGGTGGTTCCTCAGGTTGAGTTGGTGGTTCCTCAGGTTGAGTTGGCGGTTTCTCAGGTTGAGTTGGCGGTTTCTCAGGTTGAGTTGGCGGTTCCTCAGGTTGAGTTGGTGGTTCCTCAGGTTGAGTTGGTGGTTCCTCAGGTTGAGTTGGTGGTTTCTCAGGTTGAGTTGGTGGTTCCTCAGGTTGAGTTGGTGGTAAATCGTCGCCTGTTTTGGGAAGTGTTACTGTATCATTAGTGGGTGATGAGGTAGTTGACGGGTTGGTTGGGATTTTACTGTCATTGTCATCATTCACAGGTCTTCGATCGGTATTAGACAAAATTTCTCCCGTTTCCACAAAAGTGTTTACTGGAGAACTGTCGTTGATGGGAGCTGCTGAAGAGTTGTTTGTGAGAATATCTTTGCTGGGAGAGTTTGAGGAACTAGTAGATAGCTGTAAAAAAGATGGATTTTCAATTACACCTTTGCCAATGATTGGCGGCTGTGTTGCTATGGCAGCAGCAGTTTCAGCTTGCACACTGGCGATCGCTGGATCTACTGTAGCTGTGGGATTTTGTCGAGTTAAATCCAGTCCTCGAACTAGATCGCTCGTTTCATAAAAATTTCTCAAATCAAAATCAAATAAGCCCTGAAATTTGCCTTTGACTATAACCATCAATTGCCCTGCTTGCAGCACTTGTTTTTGAGAAGCTTCTTTGTTAAAAACTTCAATGCCGCTATTTGTTAACGCACCTACAATCGTGGTGTCTGTTTGTTTGTCATAGCGTACAAACAAAGCTGAACCGCGAATTGCTGCTGCTGCACTTGGCGTTTGTATACGTGTTTGCCCCCTTCCGGGCGGAATGAGCATTAGAACAGTTCCGTTGGACAGGCTAAAGTACCGAGTTTTGGGCAAAAATTTAAATATTGCCTGTTCCCCAACCCTCGCCAATGAGCCATCATTGAAGCGCAATTCTGCCAGAGAAGCTCGACCCGTTGACAATCCATCTCCAGGAATCATTGGATCTAATTTGCGAGCCGGCCGCCTCTTATCGCTATTTTTAGGAATGAGTTGTACTAAGTTGCGGAGGTTTTGAATTTCAGCACGAGTCAGAGGAGTGACGGCATTTGCTCGATTTAGCAAAGGCAGCATTATTATCCCCCATGAACCAACCAGCAAAAGTGGGAATAATCTGAGAAACATAGTTTAAACTTTAGGAAAATTAAATTTAATTGAAACCAAACTAGTTAAATAAGTCTTCAGAATATTACAAGTTTGAGATTACATGATAAATTATCAAGTTTATCAATAATTAAATCTAATAATAAAATCTATTTTCTAAACTAGGACTTATCTAAATCATTTTTGCCAACTACGAACTATTAAAAGTTTCCCACAATGATTTCAGTAGCACTTTCTCCAGGTGTAAAAGTTCAGCAATCTTTAAAAAGCCCAAAGCTTATAAATACAGGGATTTTAGAGCTTGCCTTTGCCGCAGCCGCAAATGGAAAAAGTCGAGATAGGGTTATTTATAAAGTAAACATTAAATTTTAAGTATGGTAGATACGATCGCAGATGTGATTTTGTCTCGATTCATAAAGGTTTGCGCTGTAGCGCACCGCAATCGATGGTGTCTTACACTTAGTTAACATAGCCTAACTAAATTAAAATTTACTTTCTAAATCAACTCTAATAAAGCATAGATGTATATTATTACTGCTTTCATAATAATTTAGATATATTTAGGTATAAGCTTAATACGAGGTTTATATTACTTATTGAAACTTCTGATACAGCTTGTAAGTCTACTTTCGTCAGACGCAATTAACGCTATCTAAAAGATGCAATCCAAGGGCTGGAAAAATTTGTTGTTTGCAATTTTGTTAACATCAAGTAGTGCAAATAAGTGTTGCATCAGGGTAGATGCTGCATGGGCAGCAAATTCAGAAATAAAATCTTTGGTAAGTACGCAGAGAACTCATCAGCTAATTCAGAAGGGTGAGCAAAAGGTAATTAATTCTGAATTGCGGCAGTTAGATATATTAGAGTTAGCATACGCAGAACAGACACCATCAAATCTGACACTACAAGAAGCATTAACTACTCAACCCAATCCAGTATTGTCAGCAACACCAAATGCTAAACCCAGGTATGCACAAAATGAAAATTCCAGTCCTAGCGAGATTCAACCGACGAATGAAGCGCCACAGCTAGAAACACAGCCAAATGATTTACCTCAATCTTCCCCAAAACCAATAGAACAATTATTAGATAAACCTCAGATAGATTATACTGAAAGGCTAGAGAGACTCAGGCAGGTGTTACAACAGAAAAAACAACCAACCCCTGAGTCCAATAGCCTTCCAGAACTGGGTCTGAGAGTGCAACAAAGACCTCTGTCACAAAAACCACTTGAACAACTACCGCCCCTAGCGACTGAACAACCCATAGTCAAGTCTAAACCTATAGGTTTCCTTCAGGCTCGTATAGGTTACTTCCACGCAAGTAATATTTTTTCCTCAGATGTTGTTCCCATAGAAGATGGCTTGATGTTTTATGGACTAAGCCTAGCGTCTGCATATTTCCCTGTGAGTTCTAAAACTTATTTGAATGGATCGATTGATGGCAATCTAATTCGTTATGCAGATCGATCAAAATATAATTACAACCAGTTGAGATTCAACCTTGGTATTTACCAACAGCTCTCGCAGCGAATGTATGGGGAATTTAGTTGGAGCAATCAGCAGCTGTTTTATGCTAACAGCAGCGATCGCTTTTTAGGTGAGAATTCTCTGCGGCTGTCTGTGGGAAGGCGAGATCCCCTAACTCAAAAGTTGATGCTAGATAGCTTTTACGAATTTAGTCTAAATTTTGCCGAGCCAAATAACCGCGATCGAGTGATAAATTTTGTATGGGTTTCTTTGAACTACTACTGGCAAAAGCCTTTGCAAGTTGGTCTTGACTACCAGTTTAATTCGTCAGACTTTACCCAGCGTCAACGAGACGACAACTACCATCGGCTATTTGCTCACTTAAATTATAAAGTATCCAACTCCAGTAATATAAATTTGCAAAGTGGCATTTCCTTTGGAGACTCGACAGATAGTAACATTGATTTTGATGGCTGGTTCTTTAGTATTAACTACAATTTACAGTTAGGTCGGTTTTGAAAGTTGTTAGTTGTCAATTGTTTTTAACCACTGACCCTTTCGGGGTGACGCTCCTGCGTCGCTAGCGCTTCGCTAACGCCAGTCGCTCATGGGGAGCCACTGCGTTGCGGATACCGTTGGCGAATTTCCCAAACAGCTAAACTGAACGGGTTAGTTCAGTAATGAAACGATTGAGAGCCTTCTGAGCATTTTTATACCCAGGTGCTTGCTTACCTAACTTCAGTTCAGACAAAACGCGGTCACGCTGCCGAAACTCAACGTCAATTACGGGTTTGCCATAAGTATTTTTATTATTTTTCCAAAGGTAACTACGCTTACCTTGAGGACAATAGACCGCTTTCTGCTGCCAATCTATCTGAAAGTGAGATAAATTGGTGCATAGTATTGTTGTAACCAAACCTAGCCATATGAAAGCTTTTGAATGAAAATTGGGTTGTGGGTTGAAGTACTCGCATGTGCAACACCTAGGTTTTATAGGTGTAAAATGCTCTCAGGATTCTTGTCTAGTTGCATGGTGTTAAAACCGCGTCTACCTTGAAAAGCGTGGTTTTAGTACTGTTTGGTCCAATTCTGGAAACACTTTAGATACCTTGCTCAACAGATATTCACCATAAGTTCCGCGAAATTCGTGAACACTAGCTTTATCCCAGCGATCGCTTTTATCATCATTCACTACTACCTCGTTCAGTTCAATCGGTTTGACTTCAACGTTGAAATTTGGGTCAAAGAAAAATGGAAACGACAGGCGATTGCTTCCGGATAGGTTCTGAACGCGATGGGGTGTTGAGCGATACAGTCCTTTGGTCATGCGATCGAGCATATCTCCAATGTTGCACACAAATGAGCCAGGAATAGGAGGTGCGTCTATCCAGCCAGACTTTGATTTGACTTGTAATCCGCCAACACGATCTTGCTTAAGAATAGTCAATACTCCGTAATCAGTATGTTCGCCAACGCCCCACCTAGATTCAGTTTGAGATGTTGATGGATTGGCAGGGTAATTAAAAATCCGAAATAATATCAATGGGTCTTTTGTATAACGGTCTGCAAAGTAAGACTCTTCTAATCCTAAACTCAGGGCAATACCAGCCATTAGGGTGTGTCCGAGTTTGGTCATTGACTCTATGTACTCAAGCACCGTTTCTCTAAATTGAGGAATATTCGATGGAAAGAGATTACGGCCGTGCATTGGTAAACCAGCTTTGACAAGTAGGTGTTCTTCTTCTAGTTCTGCACCAAAGTAAATGCCTTCTTTTAAGTCAGGTCTACCCGATGTCAACTCGTTTCCCACAGGGAAATATCCTCGCCATGCTCTACCACCGAGAGCCATGCGAATCTGAAGTTTAGTTTCTACATCCTGTGCAAAAAACTGTTGGCTGAGATGTTCTAGCTGCTCTTGTAGTTGTTCGTCAACTCCATGTCCGACGATATAGAAAAAACCGTAATCTTGGCAAGCTTGCTCGATCTGAGTGGCAACTACATAGCAATCTTGTGCTGTTGAGCCAGAATTGCCAATTTTGGAAACCAGCGGACTAATATCAATGACAGGAATATGTGAAAAGTCTTTGTCCACAACTTGTAAGATTGTCATGCTCTTCTTTTAGTCGTACGTAGACTAACAACTAGACCACACAGGCAATTATATCTATATCAGAATTTAGCGATCGCTAGCCTTCGTCAACTATTTATACAGATTATTGCTGGTATGAGTTTGTGAATTTTATTGCAAACTCCGGTAATTCGATGTATATATAGTAGTATTGTCTAAATAATTCTCATTGCTTTTGAAAACAACGAAAGGTTACTAATTTTTTGGCCGCCACTTGGCTCGAATGAGAGAATCTGTGCTGACTTCATTTAACACGCGCAGACTTATTTTGTTTGTGTAACCAGACTGTTCAAGTATCATGTACTTATATTTATGTAAATATGTAAATTTCAAGGAATATTGTGCGCCCAGGTTCCACCAGAGAATGAGTAATTATCAAGTGGGATAAACTGAATCAAAGCTTGTTAATTAAATAACAACATAATCCCGAAATATGCATTATAATCAATTAGGCAATAGCGATCTAAAAGTTTCCGAGATTTGCCTTGGCACTATGACATATGGGCAGCAAAATACTCTTGAAGAAGCCCATCAGCAGCTAGATTATGCCATTAACCAAGGAGTTAATTTCATTGATGCAGCTGAGATGTACCCAGTACCCACCAGTGCTGAAACCTATGGCTTAACCGAAACTTACATTGGGGAATGGTTAAAACATCAACAGCGCGATCGACTAATAATTGCTACTAAAATTGCCGGGCCAGGTCGAGGCTTTAAATGGGTGCGTGGTGGAGCCAAAGCAATTGACCGTAATAATATCAAACAAGCTGTAGACGATAGTCTCAAAAGATTGCAGACCGACTATATCGATCTATATCAAATTCATTGGCCCGATCGCTATGTACCACGTTTTGGACAGACAGTATTTGACCCTATCCAGGTAGGAGAAACGGTTCCCATTGCTGAACAGCTAGAAGTTTTTGCTGATGTAATCAATGCAGGAAAGATTCGCTATCTAGGTTTGAGTAATGAAACCCCTTGGGGAATTTTACAATTTAGTCACGCAGCTAAACAGTTAGGATTGCCCAAAATTGTCTCTATTCAAAATGCCTATAACTTACTCAATCGAGTCTTTGATGGCGCTCTTGCAGAAGCAGTTTATTACGAAAACATTCCTTTACTAGCTTATAGTCCTTTGGGATTTGGCTTTTTGACTGGTAAATACCTCAATGGTAAACCAGAGAAAGCAAGAGTTACTTTGTTTGAAAATTTTGGTCAGCGCTATTTAAAACAAAACGTTAGCAAAGCTGTAGCAGCTTACGTAGAAATTGCCAAACGTCATCAACTGAGTCCTGCACAATTGGCTTTAGCATTCGTGCGGAGTCGTTGGTTTGTTGCTAGTACAATTATTGGTGCTACTACACTAGAACAACTAAAAGAGAATTTAGAAAGTATCAATGTAGTTCTGAGCAAAGATATTTTGGCAGAATTGGATGCAGTTCATACTCAATTTGCGAATCCAGCACCATAGAAATGCTGAGTTTTGAGTACAGACGCGATTAATCGTGTCTGTACAAAAGTTAGCTATTAATATGGAAATTAATTTGTCGGTGTTTGTTGGGATTATTAAAGATTTGAGTAATAGCAAAAAGACTTTCTGGTAAACAGGACAAATTCTAGAATCGGTTAAGATTTCCCAAAGTTCTACCCGATACTGAAGCAAAAAATTGAGATATTTCATAGGTACAATCATGACGATCGCAACAGCATTAATCGACCAAAATACTATTCGTCGCCGTGGTACTGGTTTAAGAGCTTACAATCCCGACAAGGTATTCAAAGGATATACACTTTTTACCCCGCTTACAGGTAATGGAGAAGTCTATCTTCTGAATCTGGAAGGAGAAGTAGTACATCAGTGGAATTTGCCATATCCACCGGGTTTATATGGTTATCTGTTGCCCAATGGCAACCTTTTTTATAATGGTAAAATACTGGATATTTCGCCACATTTTCCTTTGTGGGCTGCCTTTAAAGGTGGTGTTGTCTTAGAGGCAGATCCCAAGGGAAATATTATCTGGGAATATAAGCATCCATCCCATCATCATGATGGACGCAGACTACGCAACGGCAACACAATCTTACTAGCAATTGAAAAGATACCTCAGTCTTTAATTCCCCAGATTAAAGGCGGCGTTGCCGGAACAGAAGCAGATGGTGATATCTATGCTGATGTACTTTACGAAGTTACTCCTGTTGGTGAAATTGTCTGGACTTGGCACGCCCACGAACACCTAGATCCAGAGATTTTTACCATCACTCCCCAAGATCAACGACACGAATGGACTCATGGCAATACTGTAGGCGAACTTGCTGACGGCAATATTATAGTGAGCTTTCGTAATATCTCTACTGTTGTGATTGTCGATCGCAACACAGGACAGATTATCTGGACACTTGGAGATGACGTATTAGCACAGCAGCACTTTCCTAACGAATTAGCTAACGGCAATATCCTAATTTTTGACAATGGCGCACATCGCCGTCACACTGCTCTCAATTTCTCTCGTGTGATTGAAGTAAACCGTCAAACTAAAGAGATAGTTTGGGAGTACGCTGACAACCCACCCCAAAATTTCTTCAGTTCGTATATATCAGGCGCACAGCGTCTACCAAACGGCAATACTTTGATTACGGAAGGTGCTTACGGTCGCATATTTGAGGTGACAGTGACAGGAGAAATTGTTTGGGAATATGTCAATCCTCACTTTGCGGCTCGGAATCTTCCTGGTGAGAAGTCACCAGTAGCGCGTGGGGAGCAAAATTCGGTCTTCCGCGCTTTCCGTTATGCGCCTGAAGAAGTGCCTTGGCTCTAGTAAAAAAGGCAGAAGGCAGAAGGTAGAAGGCAGGAGGTTTTTGATTTGTACTTTTGCTAATAAACCAATCCTATTGATAGAGGAACATCAACATGGCTGAAATAAAGATATATAGTGCGGTTGTTTGCCCTTATGCTCACCGTTCGCGCTTAGTGCTTCAAGAAAAAGGCATCGACTTTGACTTGATTGAGATTGATTTGCAGAACAAGCCGGAGGGATTTACAGATATTTCTCCCTATGGAAAAGTACCTGCGATCGCACATGGCGATCGTCGAGTTTGGGAATCGGCAGTAATTAATGAATATCTCAATGAGGTATTTCCTAATCCGCCTCTTTTGCCCAGCAGTCCCATTGCTAAAGCCCAGGCTCGCATCTGGATTGATTTTGCCAATACTAGATTCGTTCCAGCTTTTTCTGCTCTCTTGCGTAGTCCCGATATCCAACAGCAAGAAGCAGCCAAACAGGAACTATACAAACATCTGCAATTTATCGAAAATGAAGCTTTAGGAAAGTTATCAGGAGAAGGCCCTTACTGGTTTGGCGATGCCATCAGTTTGGTTGATTTTACTTTTTACCCCTGGTTTGAGCGTTGGCCTGCACTGAAGCACTATCGAGGCTTTGCGCTACCAGAGGAATTTACTCGTCTGCGTCAGTGGAAACATGCTTTAAAACAACGCGACTCTGTGGTGGCGATCGCTAATAGCAAGGAATTTTATATAGAGCGATATTCTAGATTCGCTACTCCTGTTGCTGCTTAGCATCGCATTTGGTAAGCAAAAGTTAAAAGAATTTTATTGACTTTTACTATACTTTTGGCTTCATGTTTTCTTAAGTTTTTGCCACCCAGGAAGATTTATGGGTGGCAATTTACTGATTTCGGTAGAACTATCAATCTGCCATAAATTACGCAACTCAATCTTGGGGATAAATCAGCTAGATAGTAGTGCATCTTCTGTCACCAGACTCGATCTGCGGAAATAGCAAGCAGAATTTAGTCCCATCTTATTGCAGAATTCAGCACACTTGCGGCAAATAGCGGCACAGAGCATCATTGTGGCATCGTTACTCATCTGTTCGCAAGCTATGGCGGTGCGATCGCAAATTTGGGCGCACAAACTACAGGTATTTCCCATAAACTCAGAACCGTCATTAATCATGTTGACGCACATCATGCACATTTCTGCACAGTCGCGCATCATGGACATCATAGTCATATCCATGTATTTACCACCCTGAGTCTTGCAGTATTTGAGAGTATCAATACAAGTGGTTTGGCATTCAATGCAGATTTGTTTACAAGCTTCCATTTCGGTGAGTATGGATTCAGTCGTCATCATAATAAATAGTCTCCTAGTTTTCGCAGTTGGTAGTATGGCGGACTAAATAGCAAGGTAAAACTTTATTTTTGGAAAATCAATAGTTTCTAGAATTTCGACAATTTGAAGAACACTAAATCTATCTACTTGACGTAAATTAAGCAGCTTTTAAATATTTGATAAGGCTCTAATTGGCTAAAATCCTTATCAATTAAGACTTAAGACTCTTCTGTTAGTTATAGAGAATTACTTCATGGAAGTAAAATATTCCTTAGTATCAAGAATTTACTGTCGGTTCGCTTGATTTTTTCATCTGCCAAATAGAAAAACAGTTGAGGGATGCAGCACTTTTGTTTTCTGGTTCATAAAGCGTAAAAGCCCTATCTAGTAAACATTATAGCTTTATCTATTATTGGATTAACTTATTAGTTTCAAAAATACTATGAGTACATTTTCCTATAATGGAACAATATCAATATTTCATGACTTTGTTAAGTTATATTTCATCACGTAGCGGTAGCTTTGGGAATCAGAAGAAGTTTATCTGAACTGATGTCAAACCAAAGATGAACGCGTTCATCAAACCTCCTCACTTAGAACTTTTTTGGTGAAATCTGTGCATCAGGTTTAGTTTTGAATTTTTTTACAAAATGCACTTGCCTTTTGCGGTTAACCATGCGACACTGCTATATTATCAAAAACTACTTAAAGCCTACCGACTTACAGTAATTTGTGCAAATAACTTAAATCTTGCCATTACTAGGGTAATTATTTGGTGAAAGTATTTGCCAGGTAGTGCATATTTTCAATTAGCAATGCTAAGGATTGAATCTTGGGGATTGGGTAAACTATGCCTCTTTGCGTCGCAATTGCTCCTAACTTTCACTATGTTGTTTCCTAATTCCCATTTCCTCATCCATACTCATCGTCAGGAAAATGATATGTTTGGTTGCAACTATTAGTTAAAGAAGAGTTTAAAGACTGGGTTAGTATTGCTACATTATTTAATTTAGAATTTTGACACTAATTGATAGTAAAAGGTGAACCGATTGATGCAATATTTTAAAAATAGATTTGAATTTTGGAAATGCCGACGTATGACTCGTCGCCGCGCATTGTTTGCTTTTGGCTATAGCCTAGTATTATCTACTACACTTTTTAGTTGCAGCCCTTCACCAAATAATACTCAGCAACAATCAGCTTCATCTAATGTAGCTAGTAAAAATACTACTAATAAAGTAATCAGGATTGTCCGTTCTAAACAACTTACAGCTCTAGCTGTTCTTGAACAAAAACATCTTTTAGAAAAACGATTAGAACCTCTAGGTTACAAGGTAGAGTGGCCTGAATTCGCTGCCGGGCCTCAGCAACTTGAAGCCTTGAATGCAGGCGCACTTGATATTGCTTCAACAGCTGAGTCGCCTCCCATTTTTTCCCAAGCAGCTGGGACACCTCTTGTATACTTGGCCGCTAATTCTTCCGATGGTAAAGCAGTTTCGCTTTTAGTTCCTGCTAACTCTACTATTAAAACTGCTAGAGATTTGAAAGGTAAAAAAGTCGCTTTTCAAAAAGCATCAATTGGTCATTATCTTCTAGTTAGAGCTTTAGAAAAAGAAGGTCTAAAACTCACTGATGTAGAGTCAGTTTCCTTACCTCCTCCAGATGCAAATGTGGCATTTAGTCAACGTAAAGTAGATGCTTGGTTTATCTGGGAGCCATTTGTCACTAGAAATGTACAGCAGAAAGTTGGACGAGTCTTGCTAGATGGTGGTAATGGTTTACGAGATACTAATAACTTTTACTCGACAAACCGCAAATTTTATCAAGAAAATCCAGAGGCGATCAAAATATTTCTAGAAGAACTGCAAAAAGCCCAAAAATGGTCGAAGAATAACCCTAAAGAAATTGCACAATTACTTGCTCAAGCTACTCAACTCAATCCACCTACATTAGAGATTATGCACAGTAAGTATGATTTCACGCTCATACCAATTACTGAACAAATCATTAACAAACAACAGGAAGTTGCTAATAAATGGTACAGTTTAGGACTTATACCTAAGAAGGTAAATGTCAGAGATGGTTTTTTAACTCCAGAACAATATGCCGAAATCACTCCCCAGGAAGTGCTTGCCAAAAAATAGTATCCTCTAGGCAAATGCTATGGATACTATAATTTTTAATTTTTAATTAAAAAAATTCAATTTTTTGGAACCTAAACGCGAATGAAAATTTGCGTGAAGTAGACTTCGCCTTTGCTATTGCTAGCAACGCCAATTCCAGTTAAATTGTATTGTCCTTTAATGTTCTTGAGATGTCCTGGACTATTAAGCCACCCTTCGACAGCTTTCTTGGCGGGGTCTTGATATCCCTGATTGAAAGCCACATTTTCAGCAGCTGATATGTAGAGAAGACGGGTAGCTTGAACTCGCTGTATAAATCCGTCATGCCCAAATCGAACCCTACCGCTGGCCATATTTTGGCTATGATTTCTTGCTTGAGTATTGATGGCAGAATTACGCATCAGTGATGGTAGGTTTTGCGAAGCTCTATAGCTATTAATTTTTTGGAAAACTGCATCTTCTAAGGTAGCAGTATTAATCGCAGATTGTGCAATCTGACGACCGTAACTTGATGTATGCGATTGCTTTGGTGTATAACTTTGACTTGGTGTAGAAATGCCCAGCATTCCACTGGTAAGAAAAAGAGTACCTAAAGTGATATCAGAGATTTTTGTTCGGATCATTACTTATGACTAAGCCCAACCTTTGCTGGTAGTAAACTTTCAAACATCTAAACACACGAGTTTTAATTAAACAACTCGGCTATATTGGCTAAATATATGTTTAAGCTGCTCTATAATTCCAAAAACATTAATAAGCTTTCAATTTAGCAGTTTCCTTCAAATATCATTTGTTATTATTTTCAGTGTTTTTGCTGTGCCTAAACTGCTGTAATTACTCTTGGCATGAATACAAAAGCTTTGTTTTGGGAATACCTAGCACTTATTTATCAGGTATATCAAGTAACTGTGACATTATAAGTACTCTTGCCTCAAATTATGCATACACTGCCGCTCTCGTCATTTATTGAAACCCCTGAATTTATTTATGAGATTTCCCTTCTGCCTTCTGATAAGGCAGCTAAGGAATTCTTAAAAGGCAAATCTCAGTAGAGATTCTGGGATATCCTAAAATGAATGAGAGATTTGCCGAAGAAAGTAAGAATGAAACTGGCAGCAAGAGTGAGTCAGGTAACACCTTCGTTGACCTTAGCGATCGCAGCTAAAGCTAAGGCACTGAAGGCAGAAGGAATAGATGTTTGTAGTTTTAGCGCTGGAGAACCAGATTTTGACACTCCAGCGCATATCAAAGCCGCAGCAGCGAAAGCTTTGGACGAAGGCAAAACCAAGTATGGCCCAGCCGCTGGAGAACCAAAGTTAAGGGAAGCGATCGCCCGCAAGCTTAAAACTGATAACGGTCTTGATTACAAACCAGAGAATGTCATCGTCACCAATGGCGGTAAGCATTCCCTATACGACTTGGTAGTGGCGTTAATCGATCCGGGTGATGAAGTCATTATCCCCGCTCCCTATTGGCTAAGTTATCCGGAAATGGTGACTTTGGTCGGTGGGGTATCGAAGATCGTGCCCACAAATGCTTCGACGGGTTATAAAATTACTCCCGAACAACTGCGTCAAGCAATTACACCGAAAACAAAGTTATTTATCCTCAACTCCCCATCTAATCCCACAGGGATGGTTTACACGCCAGATGAAATTAAAGCACTGGCTGAGGTAATAGTTGATGCAGATATCTTTGTTGTTTCCGACGAAATTTACGAAAAGATTCTCTACGACGGTGCAGAACATATCAGCATCGGTTCCCTAGGCAAGGAAATTTTTGACCGCACCTTAATTAGCAACGGTTTTGCCAAAGCTTACTCGATGACAGGGTGGCGAATCGGTTATTTAGCGGGACCAGTGGAGATTATTAAAGCAGCAAGTTCCATTCAAGGACATAGTACATCTAACGTTTGTACCTTTGCCCAGTATGGTGCGATCGCGGCTTTGGAAGGTTCTCAAGACTGTGTAGAAGAGATGCGGCAAGCTTTCGCCAAACGGCGACAAGTAATGTTAGACAGAATCAACGCCATTCCCGGACTCAGTTGCCCTAAACCAGATGGCGCTTTTTATCTGTTCCCTGATATCAGCAAAACAGGTCTGAAATCCTTAGAATTTTGCGACGCGCTGTTAGAAGAACATCAAGTTGCAGTAATTCCCGGAATTGCTTTTGGCGCTGATGACAACATTCGCCTTTCCTACGCCACCGATTTGGCAACAATTGAAAAAGGCTTGGATAGGTTGGATAAATTTGTACGTAGCCGTATTTAGTTAATGTGAGTTTGACGAGTGGATTTTGACCTCTCCTCATCTCCTTTTGTTTTGAAAAGTTCTGAGCGGAACACACCTCTACTCAGACTTTTCACTCGACAAAACAGGGTATTTCAAACAATCTATTATTCTGTCGCTCCTTCTGTTACGAAAAGCTATTTTAAACTTTATTTATAATCTAAATCTTAAGGTGAGCCAGTAGGTTAAATACTAAAGTTAAACCATTAGGCTACTTTAAAAACTTGTTGTCGGATAGGCAGTTGAATTATAAACTCAGTTCCTTTATCAAAAGTAGAAAAACAATCCAATTTGCCACCATGTTTTTCGACAATAATTTGATAGCTGATGGCCATACCCATACCCGTACCTTTGCCCACAGGTTTGGTAGTAAAGAAAGGATCGAATATTCGATTTTGAACCTGTTCTGGTATTCCCAGTCCGTTATCAGCGATCGCAATTTCTATCCACTGCGAATCACTAACTAAAGTACGAATAGTAATTTGAGCAGGATTTTCTTTTATCTCTTCACAGGTACGTTGGGCATTTACTTCATCTAAGGCATCCATTGCATTTACTAGAATATTCATGAAGACTTGATTGAGTTGTCCGGCATAGCATTCTGTTTGAGGCAAATTGCCATAATCTCTAATTATTTCAATTGCTGGACGATCTGATTTTGCTTTGAGCCGATGTTGCAGAATCAAGAGTGTACTTTCAATTCCCTCATGAATATCAACTGCTTTAAATTCAGCTTCATCTATGCGGGAAAAGTTTCGTAGTGATAACACAATGTTGCGAATCCGTTCGGTCCCCATTCTCATCGAAGACAGCATTTTCTGTAAATCCTCAATAAGGAATTCTAGATCGATTTCCTCTGCAAATGCTTGAATTTCTGGATCGTAACTAGAATGGCGTTGCTGATAGAGATAGATCATCCGCAACAAATCTTGAGTGTATTCGTTCAGGTGAGCAATGTTGCCGTGAATAAAGTTCACTGGGTTGTTGATTTCATGCGCTACCCCAGCTACCAATTGACCGAGACTAGACATTTTTTCACTCTGGACTACTTGTGCTTGGGTACGCTGCAACTCACTTAATGTGATTTTGAGTTCGGCTGTGCGTTCTTCGACTCGGTCTTCTAGTTCCGCCTTACTATTTTCTAGGGCGCTAAAGAATTCGCCCAATTGCCCTGCCATGTAGTTAAAAGAGTGAGCTAGTATGTTGAGTTCTTGGATATTGCTCACATCTACTACTTGGTTTAAGTTGCCAGCTGCCATTGCTTGACTTGCCCGATTCAATCGCACAATCGGCTGTGTAATCAAATGGGAGGTCAGATATCCCATCAGGATTGCCACAGTCAATGCTCCCAGACAGAGCAAAATAGTAGTGCTAGTGTTGGCGTTGATTTGTGTCATAAAAGTGTGTTCGGGCACACTCACCACTACTAGCCAATCCAATCCATATTGGTCGCGCCAAGGTGAGATATACACAAAATTTGGTTCTCCTTGCCATTTCAGTTGCAGCTTTGTGGGTTCGCTAATAGATTGGAACCCATTGAATTGTTGCTGAATCTGTTGGGTGATGTCCTGAATTAGGGGATCGGGACTATCTGTAGCTTTCAACCGCTGAATGTTTTCCTTAACTAGGGTAAATGGTTGCTGAGGGTTAGAGTTCGCAATCAACATCCCATTGCGCTCTAAAATAAAAACTTGTCCAGTGCGACTGACATCCAAACGTCGTAAAAACTCGCTCAACTTCAACAAATGGATATCTGTGGCGACTATCCCTAGCAATCTATTCTGCACGTCATAAATGGGGCGACCGGCGGAAGCAGCGATGTATGGATGATTGGGATAATTCAAGGTATAAATTTGCGACCAGATAGGTCTACCCGCTTTTATTGGTCCTGTATACCAGGACATACTGAAGTTGTCCCAATCATAAATAGTAGTAACACGGGTGCGATCGCCTTTGCGATCGGTGGCATACGTGTAGCAATTTTTTGGAGGTTTCGCACTGCAATCATCGATTGTGAGAGTTTTGCCATCATAACGTCCGGCTCCTGCCGCTTCACCTGTGCTGAGTCCGATGCCGATATAAGACAAATCATATGCCTGCATTTGTTTCCAAAAATATTTGCCAATAGTTTTGCGATCGCGCACATTCAATAATCCCATTCCAATGGCATCAGCATTAATCTGATTCACCTTGTGAGGAATAGATAGATAGGATTGCAGGTATTGATCCACCATCGTGCTGGTTCGAGCCATTAACTGGTCTGCTAGGTCGTTCACAGCTTTCTGCCCATTTTTAAATGACAGATAACCAACTAAACTCACTGCTCCAAAGATTTGTAAAACAAACGGAATAATGAGAACAAGCTGTAATGGGAAAGCTTTAGTTTTGGTGGAGTTAAACTTCTTCATTATTTACTTTAATTATTAAATTACTTTCTAAACTTGCTGTTATTCTAATTAGCAAAAATGGATGACAGTCAAAAATCACTGTATTGGAGTTGTTTGTATATAGTAAAAAAATAAGAGATGATTAATCTCTGATCTATGTCAATTTAAGAAGTTTTTTAATTTAACAAGTTTGACTTTAGATCTTCAAAAAAAATATATATCTTTTTGGGGGAAGGGAAGACTTTAATCTTGACAAAAAATAGCTATCAATGACTTCTGAAAAATTACTGAGTTTATTCCAGTTGCTGTCTTTCAGGTCAGAGTATTTGCAGACGATTAGAGTATAATCAACAAAAATAAAGTTCTCTCAGGGCAAACGCATCTAAAGTATAAGAATCCTTTAATAGCAAGGGTTTGGGCGTTTTATAATTTAGTCTCTTTTTTCATCAATATCCTTGTAACGCAAGGGTTTCAGGTTTTACGTGCGTTTGCCCTGAAAGTTCTCTTGCTTTGTCTAAAGCAAGAGAATAATATGAGTATAAATAGATGATTATTTAAGTCTAATTCATCAACTATTACGAAATATGGTGTTATGATATGTTCGTTAAATTACTTATAAAACGTCATTGCGAGCATAACGAAGTGAAGCGTTCGCTAAAGGCGTTCTCGTTCGCGCAGCGTCTCCGACACGAGAAGAGTAGCAATCACAAGTGTTTAGCTGGACGTGTTATTAATTAAAATCAAAGATAAAGAGAACAATTATATAGTTTTACAACTTATAGACAAGCTGGAGCGGCTACGGAAGGTGGGAAAGTAGGGGGAGCTAATTCTATTAAGAATTATCAAACAATTCTTACCCTTACAAAAGAGTTTGGCTCCCCTTCTTCAGATACTTAACTACCTACCCAAGCAAGACACAACTTACGAAAATCGTCGCCTCTGACTTCAAAGTTTGGATATTGATCGAAACTTGCACAAGCAGGAGATAACAACACTACAGGCGCTTGATACTGTTTGGCTAATTCCGCCGATCGCTTAACTGCCTTTTCCATCGTTTCCATGATTTCATAATCAGAATAACCCACCTCTTGCAAGCGTTGGGCAAACATCGGTGCAGCACTGCCAATCAATAATACCGCAGCGGTTTTAGCTTGAATTTGTGCTAACCAGCCTGCATCATCACCGGGTTTTGCCTCTCCACCGGCAATCAAAATTGCTGGACTTTTCACCGAGGCTAACCCCACTTCCGCAGCATCATAATTAGTAGCTTTGCTGTCGTTAATAAAGTCAATGCCTTCCCAAGTGCAGATATGTTCCAAACGGTGGGCAACCCCAGGAAATTCCCGAATCGCAGTATCAATAGCATCGCGTTCAATTCCTGCTAACCGCGCCGTAGCTACCGCCATCAGCAAATTTTGCAGGTTATGTTCGCCCACCATTCGCAAAGCAGAGGCTTCTACAATTCTTTCTGGTGTAGAGTTCTGCAATTCTACAACCCAACCATCTTCAATATAAAAGCCTTTTTCGCCAATTAAAAAATCTTTGCCTTTAACACTTGTCCAATAGGCATCAGGCCAATGACTTAAACCTACTTTGTGCAAATAGGGATCGTCGCCATTAAATACTTGTAGATGCGATCGCCGCAATAGCTTGGCTTTAATGTCGTAGTAGTTTTCTAAATTCTTGTGGCGCGCTAGGTGATCTGGTGTGAAAGTCGTCCAAACACCAATGCGAGGAGCAAGCGATACAGAAGATTCAATTTGATAGCTACTAATTTCCGCAATCACCCAATCGATTGAAGAATGCTGAGTACAGACGCGATTAATCGCGTCTGTACAAGAGTTAGGAGTTAGGAGTTCAGAGTTATTAGATTTCTCCTCTGCCCCTCTGCCCCTCTGCCCCTCTGCCTCTCTGCCCATCTCAGACAGTGCAACTTCACAAGCTGCATACCCAATATTCCCGCAGGCTGGGGCATTTAACCCGGCTGCTTGAAAAATTGCGGCAATTAAAGCAGTGGTTGTAGTTTTGCCGTTAGTGCCAGTGATTCCGACCCAAGGTAAAGTTTGCAAGTGTCGCCAAGCGAGTTCCATTTCCCCAATGGTTTCAATGCCTAATTCTCGTGCTTTAACTAACACAGGAATATCCCAAGGGACACCAGGACTAACAATAATTAAATCAGGTAAATTATTTGCATTTAATTCTAGGGAGTATCCCAGTTTCAAAGTTATTTGTTCGTCAGCAAGTTCTTGTTGTTGTTTGAGGAGGGTTTCGGAGGTGTTGCGTGAAGCGAGGCTGTCCGCGCTAGCGGAGTCGCTTAGCTCCACCTCCCAACCTTCCCGTTTCAACAATCTCGCCGCAGCAACACCGGACTTTCCCAATCCAATCACATGGGCTTTGGACATAGACTGTAGCAGAGTACCCTGGTTAAGCACTCCCTATACTAGCGTTTCTCGGCAAAAATTACACCACCCTTTGTTGCTTTACGCTACAGATTTTTGACGATCGCTCCAAAATCAGCCAATACACGAGCATGATTCCGCAATAATCCCAGCAAATGTAAACGATTGCGCTTGATTTGGGGGTCAGAGTCCATGACTAAAACGCTATCGGGACCATCAAAAAAGTTACTCACGGTAGGAGCAATTTTTTCTAGCGCTGTTACTAACAATTGATAATTTCGTGACTCTTGGGCTGTTTGCGTTTGCGGCACTAAATCAACTATGGCATTGTAGAAATCTGCCTCGGAAGGCTTTTGGAAGAGTTCTTTGTCAACTACAACTGTTGGTTCTAGCTGTTTAGTATCTAAATCACCTTGTGCTGCTAACCTTGTGGAACGATTGACGGTTTCATAGATTTTATCTAGAGTGCCATTATCGCGGATTTGTTGGAGATATACAGCGCGATCGCGGACATCCAATAAATCTTTTAACGCCCGTTCTGTATATTCTGGGTCATTTTCTCCCAAAACGGCGTTTACAAGGTCGTAGTCAATCTGCTTTTCTTCTTGCAACAGTGTACGAATGCGTTGCAGGAAAAATTCTTGCAGTGCTGTGGTTAATTGTGCCTGGTCTTTGTTGTAAGCTGCTGCAAAGTCTGTTGCTATTTGCTCCAATAAATTATCTAAATTGATTGGTAAATCATAAAACCAAGTAATCTTAACTATGGCATTGGCAGCACGACGCAAGGCAAAGGGATCGGAGGAGCCAGAGGGAATTAAACCTAAGCCAAAGATACTCACTAAAGTATCTAATCTATCTGCTAAACTAACAATTTGTCCTGTGAGTGTTTCAGGTAATCGATCGCCAGATCCTGTTGGCAAATAATGTTGAAAAATTGCCTTTGCAACTTCGGCATCTTCGCCACTAGCTAAAGCATATTTTTCCCCCATTATGCCTTGTAACTCAGGAAACTCATAGACCATTTGGCTGACCAAATCTGCTTTACTTAATAAAGCAGCACGTTGGATTTTTTGGCTTTGATTTTCCTCCAATTTGAGTTGAGATACAAGTCGATCGGCAATCTTGATGACTCTATCTACTTTGGCGCGTACTGAACCTAACTCTTCTTGGAATGTAACTTTTTCTAACTGGGGTAAAAAGCTTTCTAAAGGCTTGGCTAAATCAGTTTTGTAGAAAAACTGTCCATCTGCCAATCTGGCGCGGATCACTCTTTCATTACCAACGGCAATATTTTCTGATTTTGTGGGATCGCCATTAGAAACAGTGATGAAATTAGGCAATAGTTTTTCCTGTAAACTACCTTCTCTAAATACAGGAAAATAACGCTGGTGAGTAACCATAACTTCAGTAATTACCTCAGTTGGTAATTGCAAAAACTCTGGTTCAAATTTGCCGATCACAGCTGAAGGATATTCTACAAGATTGGTAACTTCTTCTAATAAATCGGGATAAAGTACTGTATGACCACCTAACTCTTGCGCTGCTAATTGCACTTGCTGTTTAATAATGTTTGCCCGTTCTTCAGGATCGACTGTTACATAGGCAGAGCGTAGTGTAGTAACATAATCGGTGGCATAATTAATGATTACTGGTTCGGGATGCAAGACGCGATGACCGTGAGAAATGCGATCGCTTTTAATTGTTTCCGAACCATTAACTAATTCAATCGGCATTACTGCCTCATCTAACAAAGCCACCAGCCAACGGATGGGTCGGGAAAACCTCACATCCCCGTCACCCCAGCGCATCAAACGCTTACCTTCTAATCCTGAAATCCATTGCGGCACAAGTTCTGTGAAAATTTCCGCCACAGGACGACCGGGAATTCTTTTTTGCACAAAGACAAAATCACCTTTATCTGTAGGGCGAACTTCTAGGGCCTCGATTTCCACTCCTTGCTTTTTGGCAAAGCCTGCTGCCGCTGGTGTTGGTTTGCCATCTTTAAAAGCTGCTTGGGCGGGCGGGCCTTTAATTTCCTCTTCGCGGTCTGGTTGCTGCGATGGTAGACCTTCGATCAGTATTGCCAAGCGCCGGGGAGTACCGTAAACTTTTACAGATGTGCTTGTGAGGCTGTTAGCTGCTAGACTTTGGGGAATGCGCGATCGCCACTGCACTAAAGCATCACTGAGAAAGCTTGCAGGTAGTTCTTCTGTACCAACTTCTAATAAAAACGCAGGCATAGGTCAATGTTTTTAACTTTGCGTAGCTTAACTTTATCAATCAATTCCAACAGTTTACAAAAGAAAGGCAGAGGGACGACAGTCGCCACAAGTCTTGATGCCCATACCAGGCACTGCCGAATCTAGCGCAGCGTTCCTCAGTTGCGTCAATGCTTCTACCCTTGCTTTTTTGTTAGCGATCGCTTGACAATCAAGACAGTCCCTACTAGGGACTTCCAAATAAAAAAATAATCAATCGCTTGGGTGAGTAGGGGGAGCAGGGGGAGAAGAAATTGGATACTGGTATTGGATGCAGGAATTGAGTAATTTAATTATTGGATGTCCCCTAAACAATACTGGATAATTTATTTTTTGGAAGTTCCTAATATTGTGTCCGTTTAAATACTTATCCTGAGGATCGACGCAAAGATAGGGTGAAGAAGTAGCATCCAAGACGGCAACTCCCTCACGAATTACGAATTACGAATTACGAATTACGAATTACAAGTCCCCACCATAAAGCACTCGACCCTAACAGTAAAGGTGTCAACCAATCACCCCAACGCACGTAAAAAGTCTTTGTTTGCTGTCGATAAATGGTTGTGGCATGAGTTTCGTAGGTATTATATCCAGATATCCACAAGGTTCTGCCGTGAGGATCGACAAAAGCTGAATATCCAGTGTTAGTCGCCCGCACTGACCATCTATCGGTTTCAATTGCTCGCATGATATCCTGGGCGTGGTGCTGCAATGGCATAGGCGCACTGTAATGAGCATCATTAGAAGAACTGAGGATAAATTGCCCACCTGCCGCAGCTTGACGACGGAATTGTTCGGGAAAAGCCGATTCGTAACAGATACCAATAATCGCCTGACCAAATGGCGTATTAAAAACCTGATTTGGTGAACCTGGCACTTGGTGTTCATCCAGAGGCGATAAGCGCTGAACTATACCACCTAAAATTCCTTCAAAGGGAATATATTCCCCCAAAGGTACTAACTTAGCTTTATCGTAACGACTGACAATTTCACCGTTACCAATAACAGTAAATAAGCTATTTGTATAGCTGCGTCCCCGTTTTCCAAAAGCACCAATCCAAGCAACTACACCTTTTTTCTGCACTGCTGAGACTAAGGGAGTTCCTATCAAGTCGTGCTGGAAAAAAGGCATGGCTCCTTCTGGCGTAAGGACTGCATCTACACCTTGATTTACTAAATTTAAATAGCCATCGGTGTAGCCTGTAATGGCACGACGCAATCCTTCTGGAGCAAGTTTAATTTTGTTGGGAATATTACCTTGAATAATCCCTACTTTCAATGCTGCTGCTGGCGGTTGAGCGATGGGACGTATGTATAGTACTAAACCTATAAGGTGTAAGGTAATTAATAGTCCTGTGGCAATCGCTAAATATCGATTAATAAACCACCAAGGCGCAGAGGAAATCTTCTTTTCCTTGTAGTTTATCCACCCTTCAGCAATTAAGCCATTGAAAGCGACGATCGCAGCTGTGATGGTACTAGTGCCTGAGAGTTGACCTAGGTGTAAAATAATCAGGTTGTGTGGACTTTGGGTGTAAGCGAGGGAACTCCACCACAAAGGCCCTGCACTCCAAAGTGCTTCTAAACCACACCAGATGGCTGTGCCAAAGAGAATACGTATCCCTGCTTTTTGCTGGGCAAGACGCGCCATCACCGCTGCCCACACGGCGACAAATACCCCTCCATACAGGCTAACGAATCCCCAGCAGAACAGAGCGATCGCTAAACTCGGCCACCAAGGAACGCCTAACCAATCCATGGGATGAATTCCCATAATCCAGGATAGGGCGATACCGTGATAAGCAACACCCCAGAGGAGAGCAGGGGGAGCAGGGGAAAATGAGGGAGCAGGGGGGGATTGATTTTTGCGTTTTGAGAGAGTGACAACCAAGATCCATAGGGGGGCTAGGGCTATCCAAGCCAAGAACCATGCGCCCACTGGGGCTACGGTTAACCCCATAACTATCCCACTGCCTAAAGCAATCAAGTAGGGGAGTAAGGATAATCTCTTTCCCAGCCTCCCCTGCTTGCCCATCTCCCCCAGCTTTTTACTCTGCTTCTTCTGCATCGGCTGCATCGGGAGGAACTATTGCCACGCCTGTGATTGCGTCATCTTCGTCCAGACGTTGCACTCTCACCCCCGTTGCCGATCGCGATTGTACAGAAATCGCATTTACGGACTGCCGAATGATAATACCGCGATTCGTGACCATCATAATTTCATCGTCGCAATTGACAATGCGTAGGGTTGCCAATTTGTCTTTGGTTTTGCGGTTTTTGAATTTGGTAGCCATTAAACCTTGACCGGCACGATTTTGCAGTCGGAACTGGGCAACTGGTACGCGCTTGCCATAGCCACCGATGGTAATCACCAACACCCAAGGACCTACACTACCGTTGCCTGGTACTTCTGTAGATTCCTCAATATTCTCGATATCTTCTGTTTCGATATCTTCGATTTCGGCTTCAACTGTATCTAAAGTGTCGAGAATGGCTGCGGGAAGAATATCCATCCCTACTAATTCATCTTTATTCTTGAGCTTCATTGATTTCACTCCACGAGTTGCCCTCCCCAAAGGACGCAGTTGTTCGTGGGTACATCTAAAGTGAATTGCCATACCTTGACGAGAACCAATGATTATGCTGTCTTCTACTCTGGCGCGTCGCACCCAGCGGAGTTGGTCGCCTTCTTCTAAGGAAATCGCAATCAAACCGTTGGCCCTGATGTTACTAAATGCTGCCAATTCAGTTTTCTTAATGTTGCCGCCTTTAGTGAGCATCACCAGATATTCGTTACTGCTAAACTCGTCAACTGGTACAATCGAGGTGATTTTTTCTTCCCTAGGAATAGGCAGCATTTGTACGATGGGTGTGCCGCGACTGGTACGGGAACCCACTGGAATTTGATAAGCTTTCAGGCAGTAGACGACACCGCGATCGCTAAAGAATAAAACACTGTCGTGGTCGCAGCAAGTCAAGAAATGCTCAACGGTATCATCGTCTTTCACTTTGGCGGCGGCTTTGCCTCTAGTGGCGCGGCTTTGGGCTTCAAAGGTGTTGACTGGCATCCGTTTGATGTAACCTTGCTCTGTTAGCAGAATGATCGCCTTTTCATTGGCAATCAAGTCGCGTTCATCTATTTCCCCTTCGGCGTGGGTAATGACTGTCCGCCGAGGTGTGGCAAAGCTAGTTTTGATTTGCGAGATTTCGGTTTCAATGATTTCCAGTATGCGCTCGCGCCGTGCCAAAATATCCTGCAAGTCGGCTATCTGCGTTTGTAAGTCCTCGTGTTCCTGGCGAATTTTGTCTGCTTCTAGGGCAGTCAATCGCCGCAGTTGCATCTGTAAAATTGCATCGGCTTGCACTTCCGAAAGTCCGTAATTTGCGATTAACTCACCTTTAGCTGTGGGTGCATCGGGAGCATGGCGAATTAAGTTAATAATTGCATCCAAATGTGATAAAGCAATCAATAACCCTTGCAAAATATGGTCGCGTTCTTCAGCTTTCCGCAGTTCGTAGCGGGTACGTCTGGTAATGGATTCGATGCGGAAATCGAGGAAAACTTCTAAGAATTGCTTGAGGCTAAGGATTTGGGGTTCGCCATTCACCAACGCCAGCATATTCGCCCCAAAGTTGGCTTGCAGTGGGGTTTGCTTGTAGAGGTTGTTCAACACTACGCGGGGATAGGCATCGCGCTTGAGTTCGATGACGATTCGCATCCCGTCGCGATCGCTTTCATCCCGAATATCTGCGATTCCCTCAATGCGTTTGTCGTTTACCAACTCAGCAATTTTTTCAATCAACGCTGCTTTGTTGGTTTGGTAGGGCAATTCGGTGATGATAATTGCTTCTCTTTCCGGTCGCCCTCGCTGTTCGATAGTTTCAATGTTAGCCACGCCGCGCATGGTAATAGAACCGCGCCCGGTGGTGTAAGCTTCTTTAATCGCTGCCGTTCCCAGAATCTGCGCCCCAGTGGGAAAGTCTGGCCCGTGGACATACTGCATCAACTGGAGGTCGGTGATTTCTGGATTGTGAATTAGTGCCACCAAACCATCAATCAATTCACCCAAGTTGTGGGGAGGGATATTGGTTGCCATCCCCACAGCAATCCCAGAAGACCCATTCAACAGCAATTGGGGGATACGTGATGGCAGAACTGTCGGTTCTTGCTGGGAACCATCGAAGTTATCAGCAAAATCTACAGTTTCTGATTCGATGTCTTGCAGTAGGGCGGTACTGGTTAACGCTTGCAAGCGGCATTCTGTGTATCGCATTGCCGCTGGAGGATCGTTGTCTACCGAGCCAAAGTTACCATGCCCGTTAACTAAGGGCGATCGCATGGAAAAATCCTGCGCCATCCGCACCAAGGCATCATACACTGCTGTATCGCCGTGGGGGTGATATTTACCTAGCACTTCCCCCACTACACGGGCGCATTTTTTAAAGGGGCGATCGTGAGTCAGACCCAGCTCGTGCATGGCGTAGAGGATGCGACGATGCACAGGTTTGAGACCATCCCTGGCATCTGGCAGTGCCCGACCCACAATTACACTCATGGCGTATTCCAGATAAGACCGGGACATTTCGTTCCGCAAGTCTGTTGGGATAATCCTCTCCTGTGAGAATGTCATAACCTAAAAAACTCCAAAAAATGTAGATTGTAGCCCTTACAGTTGACAATGCGCTAAATTATTCCAAATCTTTCTTGAATAATTGCCATATTTTGCTACAATTCTAACACGATTCTGTCTAGTTATGCTGGGAAAACTACTTTAAGTATCTCGCTGCAAATCTTGTGGGAAAATAGTCGATCAAAGCTGCTTTATTAGCATTTACAATTCCTAATCTAAATTATCAAAAAGATGTTGATTTTTAATTTTTAATTTTTAATTTTGTATTTCTGGTTGAGACTTCAGTTGGGATGCAATCAAAGGAACTTTAGGGGATAGAAAAAATCCAATTAAACTAGCAAAAAGAATTGGTGTAAAAGGACTAAAATTAGTCAGTTTTGATAATAGTATGGTCGTGCTGATAGGTGTGCGCGTCACCGCTGCGTTGATAGCTGCCATGGTACAGATCGCAGCCAGGGCAGGATTAAGTCCTGGAATTAATATTGCTATTGCTTGGCCTATGCAAGCACCCGTGAAAAACAGCGGGATGATGAATCCACCGCGCCAACCACCTGTAACCGTAATGCTGATAGCAGTCATTTTACCAAGGGCCAGAACTAAGAGGAAAACAGCAGAGAAACTAGTAGTGACAACAGATTCTAATTCTTCATGACCAAAATAACGAGTTAGCGGCAATAAAGCTGCCAAACTGCCAAGTCCCAATCCTGCTATTGTTGTGCGTACATAAATGGGACCGGGAATTCTAGTGAAGAAGCGATCGCAGCCTCGAAAAATGCCGATGAAAATCCATCCTGCGATCGCCCCAACGATGCCAAACAGGATCGCAAGAGCAAAATCATCAATGTTTTCTAGGCGGTACTGGGGAAAATGCCAAGTGGGGGCAATTCCCAAACGTGTAATTGCTGCAAACACCAGATAACTGGCGCAACTGGCAACAATGGCTGGCATCAAAGCTTCGTAATATTCCACAATATGCTGATGATGTAAAATCTCCAAGGCGAACATCGCACCGCCAAGAGGTGCGCCAAATAAGGCAGTGAAGCCAGCAGCCATGGCCGCTATACTCATGGATCGCAGGTCTTCTCCTTGAAGTTTGAGGCGATCGGCAACCCAAGTACCAAAAGAACCTGTAACCTGTACCAATGGTGCTTCTGGGCCAGCACTGCCGCCTGCCGCTATGCTGACCAAAGAAGCGATAATCATTGAAGGATTTTTGCGCGCATCCAAGCGTCCACCGCGAAAATGGATATTATCCACAATTACGGCGATTTCGCCAGGATTTCCCAGAAAATGGATCGCTAACCCAATAATTAAACCAGCTAGTGGCATTACTATCAGCAAACTCAGACCTTCAAATCGTTGCAGTTGGTGAGTTATCAGTTCTAAAACATTCCAATATAACCCAGCAAATAGACCACAAATAGTCCCCACCACTGCCCAGCGTAGAACCCACCGCGAAATCATTAAAGGATTCCGCCTTGCCAATCCGAAAAGTTGAGAAAATGCCCAGCGTTGACTTTGAGCGGCATTGTTACGCTTATCTGGTAGCACTACTAATTTCCTAGCTATGATGAAACAAAAGATACAAAATTTTGAACAGTTTTATGATAAAAGTCATCCGCTTTAAGAAAGGTTTTTGATTTGGCTGCCTTGCTTAAAAGTAAGTTCTTAATTAAAAAAGATATTGCCTGCGATCGCACGGTCTCCAGGACACCACGCTCTGCGAGATACTGGTATGGGTTTTTGTCTTTTTGCCAACGCTGCGATCGCAACGTTGGCAAAACCTGAAATTAATTGTGTTCCAATTCTTGATTGGGATGTGCATTACGGTAACAGCACATAAGCCGCAGTGGAAAACAATCCACAAATTGCTTTTACTTCTATCCATCAGTCATCTTTCTTTCCTTTTACAGGTAGAGGAGGATGAGCAGGGTGAGTACAACAATGTGTTGAATTTGCGAGTTTTTTAAGGCAGCACACTGACTAAATATCAACCATTATTTAAAGATAAAGTTATACCGTTTTTAAGCAATTTTCAGCCCAATTTATTGATTGTCAGTGCTGGTTCTGATGCGAATCAAGCTGATTCTTTGGGATGGATTAACTTACAGCCTCAAGATTATAAAGTATTCACTGACTACTGCTTACAATTAACACCGAAAGTAGTTTTCGGTATAGAAGGTGGTTATGAACTTAATAGTCTAACTCAGTCATTGGTGGTAACTGTTGAGCGCTGTCTAGCTATGGGAATTTAAACCCCAAGATAGTGTATGTCTCACAACAGCATCTCTTAAACTTGACCTAGAAGTTAAAAGTAAGATTCATGAATCACGAAACAGTTCCCAGTCAAGCCGAAAAGATGAATCCAGAAGGTGATGCATCACAATTAAGTCCAGAGGTACTTGACACAATCAAACACCCTCCGAATATAGATGATGTCATTAGGCAACAGTCTCCACAAGAACATAGGAGTAACCCAGCTTTAGTACCAGAAATGCTGGATGAACCAACCGATGAAATGATTGGATTTACAGAAGAGTAAAGATATTCAGTAGTGCTGAATGTAGATGTAATATTCTTTTGATTTCGTTTGTTTTCCTAGTATTAAAGACACTTTCCCCTTAGAGAAAGCGTCTTTTTACTTTCGACAAATAATGTAGGTAGAAGAGGAAAAATTATTGGGTATTAGGTATTGAGAAAGATTTCCCCAGCACCCAGTTCCTCATTAACCAATGTTAACTTTTACAGTCCTTTGTTTTTCTGATTCTGCTTTCGGTAAGCTTAAGTGGAGAATACCATTTTTGTATTCAGCCTGTACTTTGTCGTTTTCAACTAAAGAAGGTAACTGAATTACCCTTTGGAATTTGCCATAGCGAAACTCCGACCGAGTAACACCATTTTCTTCAACCTGAGTTTCAAACTTCCGTTCACCGATAATCGTAACCGAGTCGGGTGTTACTTCTACACTTATATCTTTTGGTTCTAGACCAGGTACTTCCAGTCTCAAATGAATTTCATTTTCAGTTTCTTCGAGTTCAGCAGCAGGAATAAAGGTAACTCCAGTCCTTTCACCGCCATCAGTTGGAATTAACCTATCAAACAAGCGATTTATTTGCTGGTGTAGGGTATCAATTTCTCGAAACGGGTTCCAACGTTCAATATCTTGGCGGAATGGTTCTAAGCGTTCGATGTCCCGGAATGGTTCCCAACGAACTAATGCCATAATATCACCTCTAAGATGCACTATTTAGTCTGAGGAGGCTCAATTTCAAGCTTCCTGACTGGTAGCGAACCAGTGCATTTTCCTAAATCAATCTTCTTCGATTTCTAAAAAGCTCAATCTCAAGCTTCCTAACTAAAACACTAGATCGATATAAATTATAGTAGGTTCGGTTTTATAGTCATCAGCGATCGCAATAACCGTACCATCTAAAAAGTTCACAATTAGTTACAAATCTGCGTTTAAAATAGAGAGTCAGTTGTGAGCCAGTATGGTGAATCCAGCACCGCGGGAGGGTTTCTCTCCGCAGGTGACTGGCGAACCCGAAGGATCTTGGGGGTTTTCCCCATGAATAACTGGCGTTAGCGACGCAGGAGCGTCACCCGAAGGGTCAGTTGTTAGTTATTAATTGTTTGATCTTCCCCTGCCCCTCTGTCCCTCATCCCCCCTAGGGATGCTTACGGCTGCAATACATTAGCAAAACTATAAATAATCCTAATCCAAAAAGATATTTAAATGGGTCTGGCACAATGGGATTAGGTGAGAAGAAGCCTTCAATAATACCTGCAATCATCAACATTGGTACAATGCCAAATACTAACTGTACCGCCTGAAAACCATAAAATTTCAACGCATCACCCCGGCGATATTTACCAGGAAATAAAATTCCTCGTGCTATTAAAAGACCTGCACCACCAGCAAAAAAAATGGCGGGTAATTCTAGGGAACCGTGGGGAAATACAAACGCCCAAAAAGGATAAGCAAGATTATTTTGGCCTACTAGAGTACCAACAGCACCAATCAATAAGCCATTAAATATCATTAAATAGGTTGTGTATGCTCCTGCTGTAATTCCACCAGCAACAGCTCCAAAGGACACAGCGATATTATTGATTGTGATGCCACTGGATGCCAAAGGTTCAATGCCAACAATTGACCCCATCCACAATTTATGCTCGTCTCGTACCTTAGTAATCAAATTTTCAGGTACTATCAGCGACATAAATGTTGGATCTTGCCATGCATACCACCAAGCCACTAGTGCCCCCAGTAGAAACATACCAATAGCAGTAGCAATGTATGGAAATGTTTGCCGGATCGCAGATGGTAGTCCCCAACGATAGAATTCCACTACTGCTTGCCATTCCTGTCGCTGCGAACCTTGGTAAATCTGCGTATAGGAACGGGTTGTAAGGGATTGTAAACTTTGTATCAAAGTATTGCCAACCTGCTGTGTCCGACCGCGTGCCAAATCTGCCGTTACTGAACGATACAAACTTGCTAATTCTCTAATTTCTGCTGCTGGCAGTGACTTTAGTCCTTTGGTTTCTACTTGCCTTAACAAAGCACCTAGCCGCTGCCAATTCGGTTCTCGCCGTGCAATCCAACGTTGAATATTCATAAATTTTGGGAATATTGAGTTTAACGTACCTTAAGATAGCCTCAAATTCCTCTCCGTACTTTCAAGGAAATTTTGACATCATGGCTGAAAGTTTTGGTTCCCCTAGTCCCATGCAACCTCTCAGTGTGGGTAATGTTGTCAGTGCTGCGGTGCGGTTGTATCGCTCTCATCTCAAAACTTATTTGAAACTGGCTCTGATTGCTCACTTATGGGCTTTAGTTCCCATATATGGTTGGGCAAAATATGCTGCAATTTCCGGGCTGATATCGCGTTTAGCTTTTGGAGAATTAGTTTCCCAACCTGAAAGTGTCAAAGCTGCCCGTAGCCATGTTAATCCACGGCTGTGGTCATTTTTAAGAGTTGCTTTTCAGGTAGCACTATATCTATTGTTAATTTATATTGGGCTGGTGATCGCGGGCGGTATCCTGGCTGCCGTAATAGGATTTGTATTTGGAGCTATATTAGGTAGCGCAGGAGTAATAATTGCAACTACGCTATCGATAATTATAGTGGTGATTATTGTGCTGCTGGGACTTACCTGGTTCTACGCCCGTTGGGCGGTTGCTGAGGTACCGCTAGCAGTTGAGGAAAATATCAATGGTGGTGAAAGCATTGATAGAAGTTGGGAGTTAACTAAAACTTCGGTAATTCGCATTCAGGGCGTTGTTTTAGTTGCTTTTTTTGTGACACTGCCAATTGTGCTGCTTTTAAATTATGTACCCAGCCTATTTCTCGTGAGGCTTGAGCCAGGTTCTACTATTTACTGGATTGTGTATTCTATTTCTTTAGTCACAAGCTTGATAGGTGGGATTTTTGTGATGCCATTTTGGCAAGCACTAAAAGCTGTTTTATACTTTGACTTGCGTAGTCGGCGTGAGGGTCTAGGTTTGCAATTACGCGAACCTCCGACGCAGGATTTTCGCTAACCCAAAACTTCAACAGAAAATCTACTAATTTTCAATCAGTGAAAATTTAATATGAGCTTTTTTAACCGCATCACTTTCCAGACTCCAGAAAGTGTAGAGTTGGAATTTTCTTTAGCCGGAATTGGCAATCGGGCTTTAGCTCTGATTATTGATTATCTACTGTTGGGTTTAACCTTGTTTGGATTTTTCATTGCCTGGACTTTCTTGTCGATTCAACTGTTTGATTTAATTGATAAAATTTTTGCAAACAGTCAGAATTTAGGACTGTGGTTGTTAGCAATTTTCTTCATTGCTACCTTTAGCATTTACGCTGGTTATTTTGTTTTATTTGAAACTATCTGGCGAGGTCAAACCCCTGGGAAACGTTTTGCTAAAATTCGTGTGGTTCGGGATGATGGTAGACCCATTGGACTGCAACAAGCGACTCTCCGTAGCTTACTACGACCCTTTGATGAGTCTCTGTTTATTGGAGCTTTTTTAATTATGTTTAGTCGCCGTGAAAAGCGCCTGGGTGATTTAGCTGCCGGCACAATTGTGATTCAAACCCAAACATCCACCGCATTGGCGACTTTAAAAATTTCAGAACAAGCAAGGTCGCTTTATGAATCTCTGCTACAAATTACCGATTTGTCACCATTGTTGCCCGATGATTTTGCTATTATCCGCGAGTATTTACAGCGACGTGGTGCAATGGCATTAAAAGCGAGAACTGCACTAGCTTTACAACTGACTCAACAAGTTCAAGCGATTCTCGATCTAGAAAAATTGCCAGAAAATGTTTCCCCTGATGTGTTTTTAGAAGCTATTTATCTTGCCTATCAGCAGAAAGAATTTTAGCTAGAAAGGCAGAAGATGAGCCACTGCGGTGAAGCAGCCCCCGTCTTGGCGGTTTCCATCGTTAGCGCAGCGTTAGCGACTTAGGAGCGCGTCACCCGTACTGCTAAAGCAGAACCGCAGGGTAGGGCAGAATTTAAAGCCCTTCGGGTAGAGAAAAGGGAAAAGGATGGATCTTTCCCCTTCCCCTGGTGAGGGCTGCTCCCTCTGCCTTTTAAGAGTCCCTAGTTCCCAATACCTTAGAAATCTAAGCTTGGCCAGTCTGGTTTACGATAATAGTTCGTCATATCATCAAATTTCCGCAATTCGACACGGTGAATCAAAAATTCTGGAGAATTCAACAGCCATTGCTGATTCAACTGCGAAAGCAAGGCGCTGAGGTTTGTACGATCTAAATCCGGCGAAACCTCCCCAAAATAGCCTAGTGTAATGTGGGCTGTGAAGTGATAATGCTGTTCAATACCCAAAGCCATTAAATTTGGATTTTGATAAATTGTGCGGCGAAATTTAATCACCTGCTCGTAACAGTGTTCATCCTGGGGTACTAAACAAACACCTACAGCTCTTGGCATTACTACCAATCCCAAAATTTGCCAGGAAATCGGATTAGTCCCGCGTGTTATGGATTGTTGATATTGCTGAAATATTTCAGCGCAGCAAGAGCGTAATTGTTGTTCAAATTCAGGATTTTTTTCACAAGCGTGATAATATGCACTGTCCCAAATCAAGTCCGCTAAGGTCAAATGAAAGCTAGCAGGAGGGACAGGGACAATCAAATCCTTCACAGGCAACTGTAAAAGTTCCTGCTGGTAAGCTTGTAATTGGGCATAGAAAGTAGAGTTTTGTGATTCTTCTGGCGCACACGGGGTAATTAGCGTATAGCCAGGAAAAGGTGCAGCAAGTCTCGCTCCAGAATACAGCTGAAATTTAGAAGATTCCTGGATATGCTGAACTTGGGATCTATAAGCTTCTGGCAGCGTCATCCTTGCTACCCGATTCAGATAAGTTTGATAGTTGTCGTCCAATCTTCGTAGCCTCGCGCTCTCACTGGATAGATTTTAGGGAAAATTGCCCAAATTAACAGAGTGATTTAAAAAGTATTTAGCTTTTTAGGGGGATTGGCAAAGAGAACATGGGGACGGGAGGACGCGGTGAGGAAGTTGGAGTATTGGCGGTAGGCAGTCCGGTCTTGAGGTCTCCCCAAGTAGAGGAACTGCCAAACCCGTAAGGGTTTCCGTCGATAGCAAAGTGCTGTTAGCGCAGCGTTAGCAAGTCTTTTCCCAAGGGGAGACGCTACGCGACCGAGCGTCACGAGCGTTACCCGTAAGGGTTCCCGTCGAGTCCAAACTTCCGATCTTCGCAGCGTTAACGAGCTTGCGAGCGTCACCCAAAGGGGGATGCGGAAAAAGAACTCTCCCCATTACCGCGTCTTCTTCCTAAATCTTTACAGGAGGTTTAACATGCCAATCTATGTTTACTGGGGTGAGGATGATTTTGCTATGGAACAGGCGATCGCTTTGTTGCGCGATCGCGTCCTCGATCCCCTATGGACAAGTTTTAACTATACTTCATTCTCTCCCGATCGACCCGATGCTGCAATCCAGGCGTTAAATCAAGTGATGACACCAACTTTTGGAGCTGGTGGACGTTTGGTATGGCTGAGCAATACTACTCTTTGCCAGCATTGTCCAGACAACGTATTAGCAGAACTTACAAGAACTCTGCCAGACATTCCAGAAAACTCATTTTTATTGCTAACCACCCGTAACAAACCCGATGAACGTCTAAAATCCACAAAATTATTGAAACAATTCGCCACTGAGTTCCGGGAATTTCCTCTCATTCCACCCTGGAAGACGGAATTGCTGGTTCAAGCTGTCAATCAAGCTGCTCAAAATGTGGGAGTAAAATTGACTTCCAAGACTGCGGAAATGTTGGCAGAAGCCGTAGGTAATGATACACGCCTACTCTACAATGAGCTAGAGAAATTACGTCTCTATACCGCAGGCAGCAAAAAAGCTTTAGACGTAGATACAGTTACACAATTAGTAAGAAATACTACACAAAATAGCTTACAATTATCAGCAGCCATTAGAACAGGAGATACAGCTAAAGCTTTAAATATCTTGGCCGATCTCATGAATGCTTCGGAACCTGGGTTACGGATAGTCGCTACTCTCATTGGTCAATTTCGCACTTGGTTATGGGTCAAAATTGTGATGGAAGGTGGTGAGCGGAATCCACAAGCGATCGCTCAGGCTGCTGAAATTGGTAATCCCAAACGTGTCTATTTTTTACAGCAAGAAGTAAAATTTCTTTCTGTACAGCAGCTAATCTCTTGCTTACCCTTACTACTAGAGTTAGAACTGAGTCTTAAGCAAGGAGCTACAGAAATGTCAGTACTTCAAACGAAAGTGATAGAACTGTGTCAAGTATGCCGACAAAACTCGCAATACACTTAAAATTTTCTCCATTAGAATCTTCTGGAACTTCTCGCTCTTAAAATAATTCAAAGTCTTTAACATATCCCTACTGTAGTTCTGTGTCACAAACGTTATGAAGAAAATTTCTGATTTAATTTTCCGAAATAGTCTGCCAACTATGCTTTCTCAAACATTATTTTTCGGCGCTCTAACCACTGCTAGTTTAGTCGCCAGCACGTTGACCTTTAATTCAAAAGCTGACGCTCAAAATCCACCAATCAACAATACTGAGATCACTAGCTACGCCCAAGCAGTATTAGCAATGGAGCCATCACGTCAACAAGCTTTTGAAGAAATTAAGAAATTGATAGGTGGTAAAGAAATTCCCAAAATTGTCTGTAACGACTCCAACAGTATGAATAGTCTGCCACGCAGAGCTAGAGATATTGCAGTCAATTATTGTAACCGTTCCCAGAAAATAGTCGAAGATAATGGTCTGAGCATCGATCGTTTCAACGGTATTACTGTAGAGATCCAAAATAACAATAATTTAAAACGACAGGTCTACAATACATTAATCCGCTTGCAAAGTCCTGACTCTCAATAAATAACGCTACAAGAAAATTGAAGAAACGTTGTATATTGTTCCTAAGTAAATTTCATGGGAGAGAATAGTTATTGATTACAAGATTTTATTTCTTGCATAGAGCCATAGCGGTAAGATAGTGCTGTGAGGTAATTTCTGATTTAATTTTTGCAGGCTACTGCGTTTACCGATAAGTAAGGCTTTTAGTACTTACTTGGAGTGGCAGAGTTTAAACTATCCCCACTAAACGACGAGCAACACTAAAAGTCGCTACAGTGAAGCTTTTCAAGTAGCTATATAACTACAGTCATTGAATGTGATATGGCGCGATTAAACTAATATGTAATATATAGTTACCCTCTAAATCTCAAAAACTGTTATCACAGCGATTTAAACTATCATTATATAACAATCTTAATTCATCTATGAATTTTTTTTAGTCAATTATTAGTATTTATCTAAAAAATGCCATAAATGACTAATAATAAATAGTATTTTACAGATGAATTAAGATTGAAATATTAGTGATTAATTGCCAAAAAACATTGTCGTTTTGCATGAATATTCTTCATATGCTTTTTCACTGTATTTAAGGTAATATAAAGTTTAGCAGCCATTTCTTTATAGCTATAATTGCCTTTATATAGATACCAAATTTCAGCTTCTCGTGGTGTTAAGTCATATTTTTTGATTTCAGATATCGTAGTATTTTTCAAAGACTCATATCGATTTTCAATTGTCACTAAAAAGCAAGGAAACTGGAATCTGTCTAAATCCAATAATCTTACCCTAATGTGGAAGGTTGTTGATTTATCAAGCACAATTTCATCAGATAACATCATAACTTGCTCAGAAACCAAACTCCGACTATCGAGTAGGGATTGGCAAAGATCCCAAATAGCTGGCGGGATAAAATTAGAGTTAAAATGACCTTGATTTAACTGACAACAAATGTGATAAGCAACTGCATTAGCATGAACGAGTTCACCCGTTGCAGTTAAAATTAAAATGCCATCTCCTAATCCTTCTAAAACTTTTTGTAAAAAAGCAGCTTGTTGCAAGGCACGTAATTGAACACTAGGTTGTTGTTGTTTAAGTGCTGTTTGTGTCAATGTTTGTGTGAGGGCAATCATATTAGTTTCTTCAATTTTCACAAAATGGC
Organism: Dendronalium sp. ChiSLP03b; assembly: GCF_034531165.2. Taxonomy (NCBI): domain Bacteria; kingdom Bacillati; phylum Cyanobacteriota; class Cyanophyceae; order Nostocales; family Nostocaceae; genus Dendronalium; species Dendronalium sp. ChiSLP03b. The sequence goes on from NZ_JAVRBR020000120.1 coordinate 50,451, forward strand.
TTATTGGTTAGACTTACTTGACTTCACAGATACAGCACAGATACAGCTTCAGTTTTAAAAAATTGTCAAAATAATCATAATAACAGCAGTAATTATTCTTACTAAGTAGAAAATTTAAACCTAGAAGTTACTACCAGCGATTATTTTTTACAGCCTTACAGGCAGCACGATTTAAATACAACTCTTAAATTGTTTATTTCGGATGAAGGTTCTAAAAGCAGCCCACAATTAAACCGAAGTTACTCCACGCCCATGCCATCTACTTACGATAAGCTAATCATCAATTGCATCTTTGCGTTCCCCTTTAGGTGAATCCTTCTCTTGTCGGAGACGCTACGCGAACGGATAGGTTACCGTTTGGGAACACCAAGGGCGAACGCAAGCGCCAGTCGCTTGTATCAGGAAACCCTACCACAGTACTGGTTTACTGCATCGCCGCGTCCTTCTGGCGATCTGAATTATGCAAATTCCCATTTAAGCGATCGCAACTGCGTGGGAGTGGTTGTTCGCAGATATACAAAAATCTTTCCCCTATACCCTCACACCCCTCTTCTTCCCTGATAAGTCGTCCTTATTAACACTATTTACCTTTTTATGGCAAATCCTCTTGACCTTTTGTAACAATATTGTTAAATTTAGTTACATAAGTTAACAAATAAAGGAAAAAAAGCTATGTACACCACTGTTAATGAAGACGGCGTTCTCAACAACTACGCTACCGAACCCCAGATGTACTACGCTGAGTACCCTGCTATTTGGCAACAACGTAAGTATGTTGTACAGGGTGTTTTTGCTAGTTTAATTGTCACTACTTTAGTTTTGGTTGCTTTAAGCGTTAGCTAGAGTTTTTTAACTTCGGTATCGGTATCTCCCATCGTCATCTGTACTTCTCCCCTTTGCCTCAGCTACCAAGCTGGGGTTTTTTTTGCCTAATCGTTCACTGTTGACTGATGGCTGTCAACAACCGATGGAATAGGATAATTTATTTCTTAGAGTTTCTTTGTTTGAGGAACAGGGTAAAGTATTGAAAATAGCTTGTATCAAGCTTAATTCTAGATGTCTTAATTACGAATTACATTAGCGTAGCGAAGCGCGAGTCCTCGAGCGTCATTACAAATTACCAATTAGTTCGCTCAGCATCATCTCCTAATTTTTGTTATGAATTTGCCTAAACCCAAGTTGGAGGAAATCGAAATCCAGTTGTTATTGGAGGGGATTTACCAGTATTACGGTTATGATTTCCGCAATTATGCTCTGTCTTCGCTCAAGCGCCGAATTCAAAGCTTTATGCGCTTGGAGGATTTAGCTAGCGTTTCTGCTTTACAAGAGCAGTTGCTGCACGATCGCCTCTGTCTGGAACGATTTTTGCTAGGTCTAACAGTGAATGTCACATCAATGTTTCGTGACCCCAGCTTTTATCTCGCCTTTAGACAGCAAGTAATTCCCTTGTTGCGAACCTATCCTTTTATTCGTATCTGGCACGCTGGATGCTCAACTGGAGAAGAAGTCTATTCAATGGCAATTTTGTTACAAGAAGAAAACCTTTACCACCGTTGTCGGATATATGCCACCGACACTAATGAGAAGGTATTACAAAATGCCAAAAGTGGTATTTTTCCCCTAAGACTAATGCAAGAATATACACAGCTGTATCTGAAAGCAGGTGGTCAGCAGTCTTTTTCAGAATACTACACGGCAGCTTATGACAATGCCATTTTTCGAGCATCTCTGAGGGAAAACGCGATCTTCGCCCAACATAATTTGGCCACTGACAGTTCTTTTAACGAGTTTAATGTCATTCTTTGTCGTAACGTCCTGATATATTTCAATCAGACACTACAAAAGCGGGTACACGCATTGTTTTATAACAGTTTGTGTACATTTGGAATCTTGGGTCTGGGACGGCAAGAATCGATCAGATTTTCTCCCTATGAGAAATATTATGAAGAAATGGCCAAAGGTGAAAAGCTTTACCGGAGGCTAAACTAGTGTCCTTTAAAATTGTAGTTATTGGGACTTCTTTGGGGGGATTTGCGGCACTGAAAACTGTTTTAGTAAATTTACCAACCGACTTTTTAGCGCCGCTCGCGATCGTTCAACACCGTCACAAAGATTCTGACAAAACTCTAGGAGAATTATTGCAAGAACACACACATCTGCCAATTCGGGAGGTTGAAGACAAAGACGAAATACTACCAGGACAGATTTATCTGGCACCAGCAGATTATCACTTGTTGGTAGAACCTGATTATTTTACTCTTTCTATTGATGAGCCAGTTTCTTATGCTCGACCATCCATTGATGTGCTGTTTGAGTCAGCTGCCGATGTTTATGGCGAACGAGTTATTGGTGTAATCTTGACAGGTGCAAATCAAGATGGTACGCAAGGACTTAAAAAAGTGAAAGCGCGAGGAGGGATTACTATTGTACAGGAGCCTAGCACAGCTGAAAGCTCAATTATGCCAGAAGCCGCAATTTCTGCTGTTGCAGTAGACTGGATTTTATCACTCTCAGAAATTGCTCCTTTACTGGTCAACCTTTGTCATTCTATACGGAAATGAACTCATGCAGCCGGAACCCAAAGTAAACATCCTCCTAGTGGATGATAAACTGGAAAATTTGCTGGCACTAGAGGCTATTTTGGAGAGGCTGGGAGAAAAGCTAGTCAGAGCCACTTCAGGAGATGAAGCTTTGCGGTGCTTATTGCATCAGGACTTTGCGGTGATTTTGCTGGATGTGCAAATGCCAGGGATGGATGGCTTTGAAACAGCTACCTTGATTCGCAGTCGGGGGCGATCGCGTCATACTCCAATTATCTTTCTGACAGCCTTTAGCACTAGCGATCAAATGTTGTTTAAAGGTTATGCCTTAGGTGCAGTGGATTATCTGCTCAAACCCATAGATCCCAATATTTTGACTTCTAAGGTTACAGTATTTGTCGAACTATTTAAAAAAACCCTAGCAGTCCAGCGACAGGCAGCTCAACTCGCAGCGGTGAATGCTGAATTAAAACAAAGTGAAGAGAGATTCCGTTCGTTAAGTACCTGCTCCCCCGTGGGCATTTTTGAAACTGATACGGAAGGGCGTTGTAAGTATACTAATCCCCGTTATCAAGCAATTTGCGGCTTGAGTGCAGCAGAGAGTTTAGAAAAGAAGTGGCTGGAATCGGTGCATCCAGAAGACCGGGAGCGAGCAGTTGCTAGTTGGTCTGCATACATTCGTGAAAGTCGCGAGTACTCGCAAGATTTTCGGTTTCAAACTGCTGATGGTATGGTTCGTTGGGTGGAAGTGCGATCGTCACCAATGCTTTCAAATCATGGAGAATTGCTAGGCTATGTAGGCACTCTCGAAGACATTAGCGAACGCAAGCAAGCCGAAGAAATTCGCGCTCAGGTGATTCGAGAACAGACCGCTAGGCAAGAAGCAGAAGCGGCAAATCGCATGAAAGATGAGTTTCTGGCGGTTCTTTCCCATGAACTCCGCACACCTCTAACCTCAATGCTGGGCTGGTCAAAAATACTCCGCTCTAAAAAACTTGACGAAACAGCTACAGCTAAGGCCCTGGATGCTATTGAACGCAATGCCACCTCCCAGGTGCAACTCATTGAGGACATCTTGGACGTATCACGAATTATCCGAGGTCAGCTGCGATTAAATTTATGTGCAATAAATCCGATTACCGTGGTGGAAGCAGCCCTACAAGCAGTGCGTCCCCTAGGAGATACAAAAGGTATTCGGATAAACACGATGCTAGATGGTACTTTAGGCTCAGTTTGTGGCGATCCAGCCCGTTTGCAGCAAGTTGTCTGGAATTTACTAACTAACGCCATTAAGTTCACGCCTAAAGGTGGTGAAGTAGAAGTCCGTCTAGAAAAAATAGAGCAAGAAACCAGAGACATTCAACTCATATCTGCTTCTGTACCCCTTTGCTTTCCGGCATCGTCCTCCGCCCAAATCCAAGTAATTGATACAGGTATTGGCATTGAGTCTGACTTTTTGCCCAAAGTATTTGAACGTTTTCGCCAAGCAGATAGCACTACAACACGAGCGCATAATGGATTGGGACTAGGACTGGCGATCGTTCGACATTTGGTGGAACTGCACGGCGGTACAATCATGGCAGAAAGTCCAGGACCAGGGCAAGGAGCAACCTTTACTGTGAGACTACCACTGATGCCAGATGAAAACCAGGGCCACAGGAGTAGTGAAGCAGGGCAAGAAAATTCTGTTATTTCCTCTTTTCCTGATACTTCTGCTCCCCTAACTGGCTTAAAAGTGCTAATTGTGGATGATGAAACTGATACCCGTAACTTTCTTGCCTTTATGTTTGAGGAGTACGGAGCAAGTGCCACAGCAGTAGCATCAGTAGATGCGGCACTGGCAGTTCTCGAACAATCAAAGCCGGATGTCTTGATTAGCGACATTGGCATGTCAGAACAAAACGGTTACACCCTGATCCGTCAATTACGCTCTTTAGAACCGGAAAAAGGAGGAAACATTCCCGCGATCGCTTTAACAGCATATTCACGAGAAGAAGATCGCCTACAAGCCCTTGCAGCTGGATTTCATCAGCATTTATCTAAGCCTATTGACCCCAACAAGTTGATTGCTGTGGTTGCCAATCTTTTAAAACTACCTCCGCCAGTTCCAGTTAGCTGAATTAGGGCTATAGCAATCCTAAAATCATTTTTGCCGACTTGCAGACAACCTCCGCACGGCTACTCTACTCTATCCTGCGGGTTGTGCTTTGCAGTACGAAAACGGCTTTGCCAAATGAGTTCTCCGTTCGCGTTAGCGTCTGCGTTAGGAGAAGGAGTACCTGCAAGGTAGATGAAGTGGCATCCATGACTGCTGCTACCTTACTGCATCTTTGCGTCAGCCCTAATGATAGTCTTCAACTGGAGATAATATTAACATGAGTTCGATGAATAAAAGAGCCTGAAAAGTGTAATTGACAAATATTTCAAGAATCAGAAATGTAGAAAATTACTAGGAGTTATTGAGAATTAAAGTCAACGTAACGGAAATAGTTACCTTCAAGACTTAGACCTGAAACTCCTTGTAAAATTGCAATTAGTACGTCTGTGTCTTGGTCAATATATATCCCTGTGCCTTGTGGTAAACCAACAGGAGAAGAACCTAAAATATATTTCACTGGTGTTCCTGGAGGCTGACCAAAATCCAAATATGATTTGGTCAGTTGGATAACATCTTGGTTGGGGTTGAAGTCAGTAATAAGTGCGTATTCTTCCAAAGGATCGGGAAACCACAGACCATACAAAAATCCAGATTCATCTCCAAGAATAAATTGGTCTGCTCCTGCACCGCCTGTGAAGGTATCAACTACATTCCCTTCGTCAAAACTGGACTGAACATCACCAATTAATACATCATTTCCGCTACCACCATTTAAGACATCACTTCCGGGGCCTGCGTTTAAGATGTCGTCACCAGCGCCACCAATTAAGGTGTCATCACTAGGAAATCTATAATCTTCGCCACCAACCAATGTATCGTTGCCTTGACCGCCGTCTAGAAAATCGTCACCACCACTGCCCATGAGGTAGTCATTACCGGAGCCACCATATAAGGTAGAGTTGTCAGCAACAACAACGCCAAAATTATCATCATAACCAGCATATAGGCGATCGTTGCCAGTACCACCAAACAGATAATTTTTTCCTACACCGCCCTCTAAAAAATCATCTCCGGAACCGCCATCTAGTGTGTCATCTCCACCAAAGTTATAGATTACTCCCGGGCCGCTTACGAAGTCATAAAAAATGGAGTCGCCGTGTAAGAAATCGTTCCCCGATCCACCTACTAATAAATCGTTACCATAGCCATTGTTGTAGTATTTCTCTGCAAGCTCAAGATTTTCGGAACCTTCGTTGCCGCTATAACCACCCCATAAAACATCGTTCCCTGCACCACCAAATAGGGTATCCCCGCCACCACCGCCTACCAGAAAATCATCACCAAAACCACCTAATAGAGTATCCCGTGCATTACGGTTAACTTCCAAAATCTCATCACTAGGAGGCTCATTAGAGGGATAATTAATAAAGCGATCGCCAATTAATCTATCATTTCCCGCACCACCATCAAGCCAATCGCGACCGTCATTGCCAATCAGGATGTCGTTTCCAGCTAAACCGCTGAGTATGTCATTGTATATAGTTCCAGTCAAAGTATCGTTAAACAAAGTACCAGTTTTAACTGCCATGACCGTTAACTTCCTTAAAAGTTATTTTTTGTATTAAAAGTTACGTTTATATCAAGCATTTTTATTTGTCAAAAATGCAACTATCTAAAGAATGGTTTAGAAATGCTTGGTTGTATTGTGCTCACTGTAAACTTTTGCACATAATAATCGTTTCCAAAAGAATTCTTTAATAATTCGTGCAGTTCTTTCTCGCTGCTGTACAAGAAAATGCAACTTATAGCAATTATTGTTTGAATGAGGAATCGCTATAAATTGCAGAAACTGCATAAAAAACACTTTTGGAAACGGTGAGCTAGCTGAAAAATTTCGCTCAATCAATTGCATCTGAGGGATAAAAGTCTAAACGAAACGGAAGTAGCTTTCGTCAAGACTTAGGCGAGAAACTCCTTGTACGATTGCAATTAACAATTCTGGGTTTTGTTCCAAATATATGCCTGTCCCTTGTGGTAAACCAACAGGAACTGAACCTAAGCTGTATTCAGCTAATTGCTCATTACCATTTTCATTCACATAGGAATTAGCAAGCTGGATCGTGTCCTGGCTGCGGTTGAAGTCAGTAATGATTGCATATTCCTGGTAATTTTGCACGAAAGGGAAAGTCGGATAATAGAGATTGCCACGTTCATCTCCCAGAATAAATTGGTCTGACCCTATACCGCCTGTCAACGTATCAACTGGAATATCGTAAAAACTGTATACAACATCGCCAATGAGTACATCATCACCAGCACCACCATTGAGGACATCACTTCCAGGGCCTGCTATTAATAAGTCGTTACCAGAGCCACCAATTAAAGTATCGTTATCATTATCAACATAACCATTATCATTACCAATCAACGTGTCGTTGCCTGTACCACCGTCTAGAAAGTCGTCACTTAAACTGCCCACCAAGGAGTCATTACCAGGGCCACCATAAAGGGTATCATCACCACGGGCAATTACACGCGAACTGGAATAATATTCGGCACCACCATATATACTGTCGTTACCAGTGCCACCATAGAGATAATCGTTCCCTACTCCACCCTCCAAAAAATCATCTCCTGAACCTCCATCTAGGGTGTCATCTCCACCAAGATTATCGCCTCCGTTTAAGGGATCTAACAAAATGGAATCGCCGTGTAGGCTATCGTTTCCTGACCCACCTACTAACAGATCGTTACCGTAGCCGTTGTCATCGTATTCCTGACCATAAGGGCTGTAAAAATCTCCTGTGTCACCAATGTAACCACCCCATAAAACATCATCGCCTGCACCGCCTATTAAGGTATCCTTGCCAAAGTCGCCTTCTAGAAAATCATTACCAAAGCCACCGAGTAGAGTATCTTGTCCCTGACGGTGGAGTGTCAGAATATCATAATCATCATCAAAACCTATATCACCCGGGGAAAACTCGCCACGTAATGTGTCATTTCCTGTACCACCATCAAGCCAGTCGCGTCTCTGTCCGCCATAGAGGATGTCGTTTCCAGCTAAACCGCTGAGTGTGTCATTATATATAGTTCCACTCAAAGTATCATTAAACAAAGTACCAGTTTTTACTGCCATCACCGTTGATTTCCTTAAAAAGGATTTTCTGTATTAAAAGTTACACTTTAAATTAAGCATTTCTGTTTGTCAAAAATGCAACTATCTAAAGGATGATTTAGAAATGCTTTGTTGTATTACGCTCACAGCAAACTTTTGCACAGAATAATCGTTTCTAAAAGAATTCTTTGATCGTTCATGTGGTTCTTTATCGCTGCTGTACCAAGCCATGCATAATTAAATTGCAGAAATTGTATAAAAAACGCTTTTGGAAACGATGAGCTAGAACCCTTTTATATTAGAGTCAGCCATAACGAATGCTTTTTGTTGGCAGTTTGCGTAATATTAAACCGTGGCTCCATTTGTGTGAGGAATCTTGACAGTAAATGTTGTTCCCACTCCTATTTCACTTTTGACAGTAATTTCTCCTTGGTGTCGTTCTACACATTTCTTAACCACTGCTAATCCCAGTCCTGTACCAACTATGTTCTCAACATTTTGACATCGATAGAAAGGCTCATAAATTTTTTGCTGTTCTACTAATGGAATGCCTATTCCTTCATCTATCACCTGGAAAACTATAGCTTTTGGTTCAGAGTTTAAAATCAAGTATATTTTTTTGCCAGATGATGAATATTTAATTGCATTTAATAGTAAATTACTCAGGATGGAATACAGCAGCTTTTCGTCTAAGTTTGCACGAAAATACTCACTATTGTTCTTAAATTCTATTAAATGGGGTGTTGTGTCGAAAAGCCGTAAATCTTCGACTAAATTTAAACAGAAACTTTCTACGTTGAGCAATTGAGGTTTGTAATCTAGCTTACCAGCTTCCGCTCTAGTTAAAGTCAAGATATCAGTTAATAAATGATTCATTAATTTCGCTGAAGATTGAATGCGGGAGAGATTTTTTAAGTGCTTATCATCCACTAATTCTTCAAGAATTTCCTTTAATAATTGAGAGGAAAGTAAAATTACACTCAATGGTGTACGGAATTCATGAGAAATCATAGAAAACAGTTGTATCTTAAGTTCTCCTAATTTTATTTCTTGAGCCAGAGAAGATTCTAAAGATTCAATTTGCTCGCGTTTTATCCATTGACGCTCAAGTATGACACACAAACTAAAAATCACTAGAATAATTAAAAATGTTCCCAGTATTTCTATCAATATTCTCAAGTTAATACTATACTCAGATTGCTTGAGAGAACTTCGTAGATAACTTTGTTCTTCTGCTGTAATAGCTGCTATTATGGGTAGAATTTTTTCTCGGAGCTTAACGCTGCGATCGGTAATATTGGTTTGCGCTTGTAATGCTGTCTTATCTTTTTGATAAAATTCTATGGACTGCTCTAAAAGAGCTAACCTTTGACTGACTAATGCATTCAACTGTATAAATCGCTGTTGCTGACTCAACCTAGGATGTATCTGCTCTTTCAACAGTTTGAGTTCAGATTGCATATTAGCCACTTCATTTTGATAACGCCTTAAATCTTGTCTATTTCCCAAAAATATATACCCTCGCCGCGCCGATTCTGCACCTGTCATTGCCGCATTAAAATTGGTCAAAGTATTGAGAGTTTGATAAGTATGTTGTACTTTATTAGCGCTTTGTTTAATTTCGGTTGTGTTGTTAAATGAAGCGAACGTGACTAGTCCGATCAGTAACAGGGTTAAACCAAACCCTCCCGCAATCCATTTACCTTGAAAAGACCATTTGATCAATTGCCGAGTCATAAAGTTGGTTGAATAAAAGCTTGTTTGATGCTTGCTTATTCTATAAAAAGTAAAGGAATAACCACTACAGTAGACCAGCTTGCGCGATCGCGTTAAGCTAATGTCTACCTGCTCGCCTCTTGGTAAACAACGGATAAATTATGAGAATTCTTGTAGTTGAAGATGATACTCAACTAGCGGAGGTGCTGACAGAAGCTTTAAGCAGACGACAGTATGTAGTCGATGTCGCCAAAGATGGAGAAGCGGCTTGGAACTCCGCAGAGTCAATGAAGTATGACTTAGTAGTGCTAGATGTGACGCTACCGAAACTAGATGGTATAAAGTTTTGTCAACGCTTACGTACTAGTAGTGCCAACAATCCAGCGCATCGCAACTCTGGCGCACCAGTGCTAATGTTAACAGCACGCGATACTGTAGCTGATAAAATTGCTGGGTTAGATGCAGGAGCAGATGATTATGTCGCCAAGCCATTCGATCTAGAAGAGTTAATGGCTCGTATACGTGCTTTACTCAGACGCGGTAGTTCTGCAAGCACAGTCAGTCTGTCTTGGGGAAAACTATATTTGAATCCTAGTACTTTTGAGGCTACTTATGATGGTTTCCCTTTGTCATTAACTCCTAAAGAATATGCAATTTTGGAATTGCTGGTTGCCAATGGGAGACGGGTGTTGAGCCGTTCTAGCATTATTGAGCAGGTTTGGTCAGTAGACGACTCTCCGGTAGAGGAAACCGTTCGCTCTCACATTAGATGTCTTCGACAAAAACTGAGAATTTTAGGCGCACCAGAAAATTTTATTGAGACGGTTCATGGAGTAGGCTATCGTCTCCAATAGAAGTATGAGAGAAAAATTTATTGCTGCTACATCTACACAGATTCTACACAAAATCTGCACAGCGATCGCATATATGGGTTATATAATCTTCTTCTGACATGAGCAGGTAGAAAATATCTATAAAATATTAAGTAGGGTGTGTGATGCCACGATACTTTTGTTAAAAGGCAATTGATGATTTCCAGGCATTACACACGGTAGAAAATCTGTAGATGGTGCGTTACCTTTTCACACTTCGCATCCTACAGAATTAAACATTTATTTTATAACTACCTTCTAAGGCTCAAGATTTCAATCACTGAACCAGGAGGAAAATTGTGCATGACATGGAAAGATTCATATTATGGTTGGTTGATTGAATTAATACCATCTTCGGAAGGTTATGTATTTAAATGTTGGATGCCAGATGAACAAATAGGAATTAGTAATTATCATGTTTATCCCAGGGTATATCAGGCTATTAGGGCAGCTAGGAAAAGAGCAAAACTAGAATCTGCAAGTTTGGCACTTATGGGTTTTTTAAATGAATCCTATAACAACTGCCGTCTTAGTTCCCAAGAACATATAGCTTTGATGATTTCAATTTCTGACTATACTGCTTCAGTCGGTAAACCTAAAATTAGACGCTCCTTAGACTTAGCAGATGAATAACCAAATTCTTTGTTTTTACAAAAACACAACTAATCAACTTCAAATTGCTCGCATATCTGCGATTTTTACTGCTAATGAGTGTTTTGAGCAAATAGTGTTTCCAGGGGAACAACTTTTTTTTAAAGCTCGTCCTGACGCTGAACTCAAAATAGATACTGACACTAAAACAGGTGTAATTCAAACAAACAAAATTCTTTGTCTCTACCTGAAAGTGTTAGGTGAAGATTAGACGAGTCAATATGTAAACACTTATATAATCTATCTGACGTTATACCTATTTCAGCCAATGAATATGAAACTTTCTGGAAACATTAAAACCAACGATCGCGGCAGCGGTAGATTTGAAAAAATATAGATATCTTCAAATCTATCACTAGCTTTTTACAGTCCGTTACCAATCAAAATGAAGGATGCCCAATAGTAGGGATGGCTAAATTCACTATTTTTATTGTTGCTTTGCCCTGCTGTTGCTCCTCCTTTATCCAGTCCTGAAGAATCACCTGTCATTAAAGCAATTTGTGCTTTTTGCAAAGCTTCGGCTTTTGTGATATTTCCTGCTTTTAAGGCTGTATAAAATGCATTCATTAAAGCTTGTGTGCCGCCATCAGAAACAGCCCACAAGGATGCCATAGATGCCTTTGCTCCTGTTAGTTGTATCTGGTATCCCAAACCAAGAATTTCTTGTCCGTTACCTAATTTGTTTCCTAAACCAGTTTGACAAGCACTCAGCACCACTAAATCAACATTCGGTAAAGACCAATTTTCTATATCTCGTAGAGTTACACGTTCTCCGTTGCCAAACATAATAAATGAATCTTCTGGATTTCCACTCACAAGCATTCCATGAGTCGCCAAATGCACAATTTTATAATCATTCATTTGGGGAATTGTTACTTGGGGACTGAAATCTTTATCTAAAATTACCTTAGTTCCAGAACTCATTTTTGCTAAGTTTTCAACTTCAACTTTAGCGAATTCCAGACCGCTAAACATTCTTTGACGTTCGCCTACTTTGACTGTGTAATCACCTGTTGTAAAAGCCGCAGCTAAAGCTTGTAGAGATTTTTGGGGTTTGTTATCTAATTTTGTCAGACTAGCGGCAGTAATATTATTAACAATGAAACGTTGCGTTAACCAATTTTTACCATCGTACAATGCTGCTAAAGGAATATATCTAAGTTTGCCATCGGGAGCATAAATAATTGCTTTAGCTTCCGCTTGTTTGAGGTCATTTTCTATTGGTTTAATTAACCAATTATATAATTTAAGTGCTTGAGGTTTAGGGTCTACTAGCAGCTTACCATCTCTTAGCACGTGCTGAAATTCGACAATTGCACTATTTAATTCTTCTTTTTTTATTGGTACTGTGCGATGAATAGGTGGTGCATCCGCAGTTACTATGACTAACTCTAATCTATCATCTAAAACCAAGGGATAAAGTAGGACTGCTTTTTGATGCAACTGTCGCAAATTATCTCGAATAGAGTTTAATTGTCGTAAACTGAGATTTTCTTGTCCTGATGTGGCGGATAGTTGCTGCACAAGCGCGACAACAGAAGGACTTTTGATAAATTTGTTAAATTCAGTGGTAATGTTCTGTTCGAGTTTTACTAGTTCAGCGATACGCTTTTCTTGAGTAGATGTGCGTGTCTTTGGAGGAATTTGTCGCAAGTTTGTAAGTTCTTTACCAAGAGCGATCGCTTTGTCTTGAATAGCGCTATATTGTTGAGAAATCTGTTGTTCTTGGGGTTGTAGAGGTAATGTTTGTGGTGGCTGTGAATCTGGATTAACTGAATTTCCACCTCTACTATTATTAGTATTATTAACTGGTGAATTAACTATGGCTTTGGCAGGTTTTTCTTGTCTATTGCCAATAAAATCATGAACTTCTTGAATTTTTAGCAAATCTAAAACTTGTTGTGCTTCGGCTGGACGATTTTGTTTGAGTAATAAGTCAGCAAGTCGGCGATATCTTTCCGCAACAGTTTCAGTATAAGATTGTTGGATATCAGTTGGTACAGCGCGCAAACTTTGACGAATCGTTTCAGTCAGGTTTACAGATTGTTTGTAAAAAGCAATCGCCAGTTGTGGCTGATTTTGTGCAGCTAGTACATCTCCCTGAAATTTTAAGGTTGCAGCTTCACTAACTTTGTCGCTAACTTCTCGATGCATTGCGATAGCTTGCTGATAGAATCCTAAAGCTTTTTCATACTGTTTTTGTTTTTGATAGATTTGTCCTAGATTACTAATTGTTACACCTTCGCCAGTGCGATCGCCTACTTCTCTATAAGTAGCTAAAGCTTGCTGATTTAATTCTATTGCCTGGGCATATTTACCTTGATTTAGATAAACACGTCCAATATGATTGAGAGTTACAGCAACGCCTTGTTTATAGTTGTTTTCTTTGTAAATATTTAAAGCTTGTTGATATAAATTTAGTGCTTGGTCATTTTTCCCCTGACTCAAATAAATTTGTCCAATGTTATTTAAGTTAAGCGCTTCGCCTTGGAACATAAAAGAGTCTTTACCAAAAGCATCGCCGACATTGGCGCGGCTGGTAACTTGTTGCAAAGCTTGGGAGTTTTCACCTAAAGCGTTGTAAAGTAACTTTATTTCTTGTTTATTTGTTTCTTTATACTCGCCACTGCGAAATTTTTTATAAATGTTTGAAGATTTTTCAGCAAATTCTAAGGATTTTTGATATTGACCTAAGCTAAAATAAGCGCCAGCAAGGTTGTTAAGAATTGCTGCTTCAGTCCCATAAAAACAAGTTAATTTCTCTTGATAGCAGTAGTTTTGGACAGCGATCAAAGCTTGTTGATAGGAATCCAAAGCTTGAACGTAAATTCCTAAATTGACGAAAACTACTCCTATATTATTCAGAGTCTCTGCACTGCCAATTTTATCGGTATTTACTTTCTGGATTGCCAAAGTTTGTTGATAAAAATCCAGTGCTTTTTGATACTGTCCAATGCGAAAGTGAGTTGCGCCAATATCAGCAAGCAGATATTTTTCACTAGTAGCATAGTTAGAATCTTTAGGATTGGCTGCTTTCAGTTCTCTTAAAAGAGTTAAAGCTGGTTGATAAAACTCTAGCGCTTTGGGATATTTAATTAGATTGACATAAACTTCACCTATGTAGGAGAGGGCTATCCATTCATTTTCTTTGTCACGGGTTTTTCTGCGAATATCTAAAGCTGGCTGAAAAAACTCTAGCGCTTTAGCATACTCTCCTTTACGCAGATACACATATCCAATATTCACAAGGCTATTGGCTTCCCCGGCTTGAGCATTGTATTTTTTGAAAATCGCTAATGCTTGCTGAAACAGCTCTAATCCTGCTTGTAGTTCATCTGGCCCTACCAAATCTTTATACACTAGAGATTCGCCTTGATTATTCAGGTTAATAGCCTCGGTGATGCGTTCTTGCGCTGTTGGCGTTGGTGCTTGGGCGAGAACCTTTTGTGAAAGATGCAAACATAAGGATGGAGAACCTAAAGTCAGCAGAATAGTTGCAGCGATCGCACGAAGTTGCATAAGCCAAATTTTTGTATTCTGATAGTTATGCTATATTTTTCCCCTAAAATAACTAAAGTCGTAATTAATACATCAGTTTTAATATTTAGCAAAGCCGTTCTCGTACTGCAAAGCAGAACCGCGGGGTAGAGTAGCCGCAGAAGCGTCTCATACAAATTCTGTATGAAGATACGCCCTATGAACCCCCCTGTAGTCCCCAGTCCCCAGTCTCTAGTGCCCAATCACAGGTATCACTGTCACTGTTTTCTCAGACTCATCTACCCTTATCCTTGCTAGCCCAAACTGTTCAATTACTGCTGCATTTGTCGTCAAGTGCGTACTCACCTCAGCTACTCGATATTGACTCTGCTGTGATGCTAAAGCAGCTGGCAATAACAACTGATCTGCTAAATGTTCGTCCACTGGTGCGCCAGTTTGATGAAACTTCAATAGCTGTTCGCAGGCAATTTCTGCCACTTTTTCCGATGTCATCCGCAAACGCCCGAACCCACCAAACCCAGTAAGACTATTTTTATACTCAGCAGTCAAAAAAATACCCGCTCCTGGTGCTACACCCTTTTCTCGCAAAGCTTGTACAGATGCTTTTAATCCTGCTTCCCTTAACAAATTCTCAGCACGATTCGCCATTCTTTGCGGAATATGTGCGGGAAGTTCTGTTGCCACCGCCAGTCCCCGCACCTGCTGCAAATCTCCGCGTTCTAGCAAGTTGATGCCGCTGAGTTTAATTCCACCATTTACCTGCATCTTAACTTCTCCACCTCCTTGGGGATACCATCCCCAAGCACCTAACTTGACTTCTGCCTCTACACCCATTCGCCGTAACATCGACAGATAAACTTGCTCAATGTACGTCATTGTCGGGCTAAAGCTGACATGAGTCCCACCCCGTAGCGTTACCTGAGAATCACCAGTTGCTAGGGCTAAAGGTAAGAGGATCGTCTGTAAAACCAAAGCAATAGCACCAGCGGAACCACCTTGTTGTGCTTCCCTGACATCAAAAGTATATATTCCTGCTTGCACAGCAGTACCGGGAATGAATTCCAGCATCATCGAACCCAAAGCATCACCACGCAGTTGGGCATTACAAATTCTGGCCGCAGCGCGAACTGCTGTTAAATGTTGAGCTGCTAACCCTGGCTTTTTGCGTCCGGCGCGAATTCCGACAATGCGTATGGGTTCGCCAGTGATGGCGGATAGGCTTAGAGAACTGCGGAGAACTTGTCCTCCTCCCTCTCCGTAGGAACCGTCAATGTCAATCATGAGCGATGTTGCATGGTGGGGCCACTTGCTTATGAGGTTTCCCCACAGAACAAAGTGGCGTGATTTTGGGTTTTCTCCACAACTGTTGAAATCAAAGCACAGATTGTAGATATCCGGCAATGGATTTCCTTATATTGCTAATTTTTAACTTTTAATTTTTAATTGGAGAACCTTACTTTTACCAGGATTCATCAATCCATAGGGATCGACCATTTCTTTAAATTTTAATTGCTCGGGGTCAATTACTTTTCTACCGCCGTCTTCAATAATGTATGTGTGAGGATTAGCAATCTGCACGCCCTGCTTTTCGTGGTAACGAATAATTTCGTTGAGGCGTTCTTCTGTGGTGTAGCGCACAAGTTGTAAACCACCGACAGTCACCTTACCGTTTGCCCGAAAGAATTCCAAATGCATCATCACCTCATCGCCGAAGTAATGATACATATGCTCTACCAGTTGCAGATTGGTATCGGCGGGGAACATACTTTGCAAGTATGTAATGGAAGTATCTACAGTCCGGGCGTGTAGAGTAGTGTGGTTCCAAGCAAATTCTGCTAAATGTGTGCCTTTGCCAGCTTCTTGTGCTGGTTTTTCATAGGTAATCTGGCCGCCATACTGCTGCACTAACCCAGACAATGATTCTAAGCTGGGTTCGGCAACCATTAAGAATGCTGAGTGAACGCCTTCAGGAATGTATTGCTGTAAAGCGTGAAAGTATTGGGGTATTGGGGATGCAAAGATGGTAATTAACTTCTTAATCATGCCATCAGCATTACCAAGGGCCTGACCAAATTTTGCAGCTGTCATAAAATCTTCAAAAGTGACAATGACTTCTGCCCAAGGATAAGCAGGCCCCAAAGGAATTTCTAATTGGGTGATGATGCCATTAATTCCCCAGGCATGATTTACCTTTTGCACATCGTCACCGCGTAATTCGATGACACGGGGTTCATCCTCTAAAGTTACAACGCGCAGTGCCAAAAGATTGCCGCGATCGCCTAACAATCCATATTGTATTGAGCCAATGCCCCCACTTCCACCAGCAATAAATCCGCCGATTGTGGCTGTGCGGTATGTCGAGGGTGTCATTCGCATTTCCCAGCCAATTTCCCTGGCTTGTTTATCCAAAGCTGCCAACTTTACCCCAGCTTCTACCCGCGCCACCCCTGGTTTCACCCAAACAATCTTATCCATCCGCGTCATATCAACAATTACACCCCTGTGCAACGGTACGCATTGCCCATAATTGCCGGTGCCTGCACCTCTTACAGTCACTGGTACGCGATATTTTGCACAAATAGCTGCAACTTTTAAAACCTCTTCTTCATTGGCGGGACGCACTACTATATCTCCAACCTTTCCCTCTAGTTTCGGCACTAACACCGGGCTAAAGGTGTGGTAATCCTGAGATAATTTTGCTACTTGAGCGGGGTCTGCGATCGTTTCTATGCCTGCAAAAGCAGTGGTTAAAATATCGAGGTCGATTGTTTTCATAGGTATTTTGTCAAATTTGCAAATTTTTCATCTCATACGAATTTAAAAAATGATTGCTACATAATAGAAAGCTAAAAAGCTGATTTAGTAACTGACATTCCGCAGATAAGTAAGGAATTGCTGATAAGCTGTTGCGCTTTTAACTTGCATATTATTTTGGTTTAGTCAATCATTGAAACCCTCTTACCTTCTGCCTTCTGCCGTCTGCCTTCTGCCTTCTTCAACCATGACACCATCAGTATCAAAAATAAGAGTACAAGATATTGACCGCTGTCGGATAGTAGCAGGTATTATAGACCAAATATGTTTGGTGTCACCGTGAAGCTGTACCAGATGATGTGCGATCGCATCTTTGCTTGAAACTAACTTACCTCTTTACTACTTCAAGTCTTTGCAACTAACACAATATCTTGAATTTCAAAATGATAAGAGCCTCATTCGCTCGGCTTTTAGTAACATTTTTGGCAACAGTTATAATATGTGGGTGCTTGCTGCCTGTTACTGTTGCCACAATTCAGACAAAAATAGTAACCCAAAAAACTCAAGTTTCCTCAGTTGGGTACTTCACAGGAGATGATGACAATGGGAAATTGAGAAAGTGGATGAGTCCTGATTCCATTACTCTAGCTTTTGAGTACTACGCCCACAAAAGAGTTCCATCTCAAACTATGCCCAATTCTGAAAAACACTTAACCTACCCACCCAGCCGGAAGAGCGATCGCGTTGATAACTACCATGGTACTGTAGTTGCAGATCCTTACCGCTGGTTAGAAGACCCCGACTCAGAAGAAACAAAAGCCTGGATTGAAGCAGAAAATAAAATTACTTTTGCTTACCTGAGCGAAATTCCTGTTAGGGAAAAAATCAAACAGCGCCTCACCAAACTTTGGGATTATGAAAAATATGGCATCCCCTTCAAAGAAGGTAAATCTCTGCAAGACGGTGCCACTGAACGCTACTTTTATTTCAAAAATGACGGATTGCAAAATCAAAGCGTCCTCTACACTCTCAAAACTCTTGACGCAGAACCTAAAGTTTTACTCGACCCCAACAAACTCTCAGCAGATGGTACTGTTGCTCTTTCAGGTTTATCCATCAGCGATGACAGTAAACTTTTAGCATACGGTCTGTCCACTTCTGGTTCTGATTGGCAAGAGTGGAAAGTGCGCGATATCGAAACTGGTAAAGATTTACAAGACCACCTGAAATGGATTAAATTCTCTGGCGCATCTTGGACAAATGATAATCATGGCTTTTTTTACAGTCGCTATGATGAGCCAAATGCAAAAACTCAATTAGAAGATATCAACTATTATCAAAAGCTTTTCTATCACAGATTAGGTACTCCCCAATCTGAAGATATACTAATTTATCATCGTCCTGACCAAAAAGAATGGGGTTTTAGTGGCGGAGTTACTGAAGATGGAAGCTATCTAATAATTTCAGTTTGGCTAGGAACTGACTCCAAAAACTTAGTTTTCTACAAAGATTTAACTAATCCTAATTCTGAAGTCGTAGAATTAATTAACCAATTTGAGGCAGATTATAGCTTTATCGATCGCGATGATAGCATTTTCTATTTCCGCACCGATTTAGATGCGCCACGTGGCAGAGTAATTGCTATTGATACTAAAAACTCTACTAAGGAAAACTGGCGAGAAATTATTCCTCAAGCTGCGGCGACTCTAGAAAGTGTCAACATCCTTAATAATCAGTTTGTTGCTGATTATTTGCAAGATGCTCGCTCTCAAATCAAAATTTTTGACCTCAAAGGTACATTCGTGCGTGAGGTAGAACTACCCGGACTCGGTTCAGTAAGTGGCTTTGGTGGTAAGCGTTCTGATACTGAAACCTTTTATAGTTTCACCAGCTTCACAACACCCGGCACTATTTATCGTTACGACATAGTGACTGGAAAAAGTGAACTGTTTCGTCAGCCAAAGGTAGATTTCAATCCTGATGATTACGAGACAACACAAATCTTTTACCGCAGCAAAGATGGCACACAAATGCCAATGTTTATTACTCACAAAAAAGGCATTAAACTAGATGGAAATAATCCCACTTACCTTTATAGTTATGGTGGTTTTAATATCTCGATGACCCCTACTTTTTCTGTGAGCATGTTGGTATGGATGGAGATGGGTGGTGTTTATGCCATGCCCAACATCCGGGGTGGTGGAGAGTACGGCGAAGAATGGCATCAAGCAGGAATGAAGGAGAAAAAGCAGAACGTCTTTGATGACTTTATTGCCGCAGGTGAGTGGTTGATTGCCCATAAATACACAAAACCTGCAAAATTAGCGATCGCTGGTGGTAGTAACGGTGGTTTGCTAGTGGGTGCTTGTATGACTCAGCGTCCCGATTTATTTGGTGCAACCTTGCCAGCAGTCGGTGTCATGGATATGTTGCGGTTCCACAAATTTACCATTGGCTGGGCTTGGACTTCTGAATATGGTTCCCCGGATAACCCAGAAGAGTTTAAAGCGTTGTATGCTTATTCACCACTGCACAACCTCAAACTAAGTAAAGCTTATCCCGCAACCATGATTACCACAGCCGATCATGACGATCGCGTTGTCCCTGCCCATAGTTTCAAATTTGCTGCTGCTTTGCAAGCCGTTCAAGCAGGTGATGCGCCAGTACTGATTAGAATTGAGACTAAAGCAGGGCATGGTGCAGGTAAACCCACAACTAAAATTATTGAGGAAGCCGCAGATAAGTGGGCTTTTTTGGTGCGTACTCTGGATATGAAAGTTTAGCCTCACGCAAAGACGCAAACAAAGGAAACTAATTTACGTCTTTGCAAGAGATTTAAAGGACGATGTCTTCTAAATTCAGAGTAATTGAGGGTGCATCAATGCTGATTAAGTTACCACTACGAAATTTGAATTCACTACCAATTACATGTTTTGTCTCTGGTGGATTGTTCCATTCGTCTTGTTTAACAACCCACACTACCTTTACTAAACGCGACCACATTCCATCTTTTTGTTCAGCAGCAGAAGTTGCTGTTTCTACTACATGAGTGACGCGATGACCATGTTCGCAATGGTTTTGGCATAAGAGAATGCGATCGTCCTGAATAGCTTTCTTTGCATCCTTTTCTTTTCGTACCAGTATCTTATTAATTTCCTCCTCGCTCATTCCTTTCTTCTGGTCTTCGTTTATTGCCCAATGCAAATAGAAGAGATCGCCAATTTTATAATGTTCTTTGTAAGACCAGTCTGTTCTGCGACTAGCAGTATGATTGACTAGCTTGAGATATTTAATATTTAGGTGATTACGATCTGAATGCATGATTTGTAACAGCAAAGATGAAAGCTACATTTTTATATTTCCCTGAAAACCGATCGACATTACAGTCAATACGGTTCAGTTCAGGCTAAAACTCCTTGTCAATGTCAATTTTTTTAACGTAGACGCGTAGCGGCTTGTAGCAGGCTACCGCAGAGGCGCAGAGGATACAGAGAGAAGAAAGAGAACAAACAAATGCTTAACTGAACTGTATTGGTTTTTAAACCACAGACTTTTGACGAAGTGCCCTTCACACCGCATACCAACACGTTTTAATATTGCTGTTTCCAGTTTCGTGGGAACTTGAGGTATAACTTAGGCTTCAATAGTTAACGGTCTATAAAAGGCGATCGCTCGTTCGATGAATCGGTGAGAAAATTTAATTTGTGATGCGTTGGGCGAAGCCCTTGCCGCAGGCATCGCGTCATGCCGCAGATTCAGATGAAATTCAAATTTTGAATCATCCTCTAGAATTTTGTTTTATAATTCTAGGTTTTAAATTGCTTATGAAGCTACGCTCATACATGCTTATAGGGTTTTTCCTCAGCCTCCTCCTTGGTGTCGTACCGTTTTCGGGTAACTTCACCAATGCGGTCACACCAACAGCAACTGCACCCGTATCTGCTCTCTCATTCAGCAAAGGGGTGCAAAAAACAGTGTTGGACAACGGCTTAACAGTTCTTACTAAAGAAGTGCATACTGCACCAGTAGTGAGCGTGCAGGTTTGGTATAAAGTTGGCTCGCGTAACGAGATTAAGGGAGAGAATGGTATTTCTCACCAGCTAGAACATTTAATGTTCAAGGGCACTAATGACCGTCCAGTGCAGTTTGGACGGTTGTTTAGTGCATTGGGTAGTCAATTCAATGCCTTTACTAGCTATGACGAAACAGCTTACTTTGGCACAGTGCAGCGAGACAAACTAGAAGCACTGCTGACCTTGGAAGCAGATCGCATGGAAAACTCCCTAATTGGGACTGAACAACTGACAAGTGAAAAGCGGGTGGTAATCTCCGAGTTACAAGGGTATCAAAATTTTCCCAGCATTCGTTTAGGTGAAGCTGTGATGCGAGCTGCTTTCCCCAACCGAGCCTATGGCTTACCTGTTGGAGGCACAAAGGCAGATGTGGAAAAATTTACGGTGGAGCAGGTGCGGAATTATTACCAAACCTACTACAGTCCAGAAAATGCCACCTTGGTGATTACAGGAGATTTTGCTACGGAACCTGTACTGAAAGTTGTGAAAGAAACTTTTGGGAAGCTATCAAAACGCCCTAAGACTGCTGCTACTAGAAGTACTGCTCCCGTCGCTACTCTTACTCCTGGGGCTAAAAAAGCTCCCATCGTCCTCAAGCAACCAGGAAGTGCAGCACTGCTGCAAGCTGTGTATCCTCTGCCAGACATCAAGCATCCTGATGTCCCAGCAATTGATGTGATGGATGCTATCCTAACGGGGGGACGCAGTTCTAGGTTGTACCAAGCTTTGGTGGAATCTGGACTTGCTAGTTCAGTGAGTGGCGGTGCAGCCGAACTCATCGAACCGGGTTGGTATGACATTAGTGCTACAGCCGCTCCGGGTCAAGAGTTACCAAAAATTGCTCAAGTACTCCAGCAATCTTTGGCAAAACTGCAACAGCAACCTGTCACCCCAGAAGAATTGAACCGCGCAAAGACACAACTGCAAGCCTCTTTTGTACTGGGTAATCAAGACATCACCTCTCAGGCAAGTCAGTTAGGGTATAACCAAACTGTGGCAGGGGATTATCGTTTTATTGAACAATATTTAGCAGCGATCGCTAAAGTCACTCCCGCCCAAGTGCAAAAAGTCGCAAAAACGTACCTCAATCCTGCCAAACAAACTCTCGGCTTCTTTGAGCCAACCCAACCAGATGGTCAACCAGGAACTTCCGGTGCTGGTTCTGGTCGGACTGTGGAAAACTTTAGCCCTGGTAAGCCTGTAGACCCAGCAGAACTGGCTAAATACCTCCCAGCCGCCACATCAGCTACAGATTCTAACAAACAATCCCTACCAGAACAGTTCACCCTAGCAAATGGCTTGCGAGTGCTGCTGCTACCCGACCACAGTGTCCCCACTGTTAACCTCAGCGGACAAATTGATGCTGGGACTCAATTTGATGGCAATCAAAAAGCTGGACTAGCAAATCTGACTGCGACCAACTTAATGAATGGGACGCAAACTAAAAATGCTCTCACTATAGCGAAAACCTTAGAAGACCGAGGAGCAAGTCTAGACTTCAGTGCTAGCCGCGAGGGAGTTAACGTTAACGGTGAGGGGCTATCAACCAACTTGCCAATACTAATTCAAACTCTGGCAGATGTGGCGCAAAATGCGACTTTCCCAGAAGACCAGCTAGAACTGAGTCGTCAGCGGGCGTTAACAAGTCTCAAAGTCCAGTTAGATGACCCCAATGGACTGGGACGGCAGGTATTCCAGCAAGCAATTTACCCCGAAAATCATCCGTTCCACAGCTTTCCCACAGTGGAAAGCTTAAAGAGCATAACTCGCGATGATTTGCTTCGCTTCTATAAAGAACACTATCGACCAGATACCACAACGATCGCTTTAGTTGGTGACTTTGAACCAGCTAAGGTAAAAGAGTTGCTGAATCAGGCGTTTGGCAAATGGCAAGCCACAGGTAAGCCGCTTGTGCTGAAGTTGCCAACTGTGCCACTACCGCAGACTTTGACACGCCTAAATAAAGTGATTCCCGGTAAGACAGAGGCTGTTACCTACATTGGCTACAACGGTATTTCTCGCAAAGACCCGCGTTTCTATGCAGCACTAGTACTGAACCAGATTTTAGGCGGTGATACTTTATCTAGCCGTTTAGGTACTGAGGTGCGCGATCGCCAAGGTCTGACCTACGGTATTTACAGTGCATTTGCAGCAGGGATTAATCCCGGGCCGTTCCTGATTCAGATGCAGACTGCTCCTGGAGATGCCCAAAAAGCGATCGCTAGTACTGTGGCTTTACTCAAACAGTTGCGCCAGCAAGGAGTAACTGAAGCTGAATTCAACACAGCCAAACGCTCAATTACTAACAGCTACCCTGTGGATTTAGCTAATCCCAGTGATGTATCCAGCATCATCTTGAGTAATGCTGTTCTGGGGCTGTCACGAGCAGAAATCCGAGAGTTTCCTCAACGCATTCAGGCAGTGACTATGACTCAGGTGAAGCAGGCAATTGAAGATTTAATTCAGCCGGAGAATGTGGTAATTGTGACCGCTGGCCCAGGAGATACTACGCCCAAAGGTAGTTAAATCGTTTGATGCTCGGCCGCAAAGACGCTAGCATATTCTGTAGCGTCTTTGCTTAAGATTTCTATGTAGCCCGAAGTATTATACGGGCTATATTTTTTGATTATCTAAAATTCGGTAGCGAGCAAGTTATGGAATTATATCTTCTAAACTATTCTGATGACAGATTCAGGCGTAAGGGCGGAATATACAGACAAAATCAGCTAAATTTGAATAAAACTGCTAGAGAACAAGGTATTTCAAATATTGTTTCTTGGGAAGCTAAAGACCTTCTGCAAACAGATTTTTATGCCAAACATAAAGAATACTTAGATAAACCATCTGGTGAAAATGGTCATGCTTTTAAAGTATATATTATTTCAGAACTTCTCAACCAAATTGAATATGGAGATATCTTATTATACTATGATTGTGGAACTTGGGGTATCAGGCAATCTGTGCAACCATTAATAGATTTATGTGTTAGTAATAACGGAACTGTTTTCCATCAAGTTAGGTTTAAGAATTCACATTGGACTAAAAGGGATGCCTTTGTTTATATGGATTGTGATGAACCTAAATATCACGAAGCTAGACAAATCCAAACCACATGGATGTTACTGCAAAAAAATGATTTCACCCTCAATTTCATCGCCGAGTGGTTCCAATATAATTTAGATGAGAGAATTGCTTCACAGGGATTACCAAATACTTGTGGTTTACCAAATTTACATGGATTCCAAAAACATAGAGATGACCAATCTATCGTAACTAATTTAGTCATCAAGCACGGAATAAAAACTTTTGAGTTTGGTGATAAAGATGTCAACATTTTTATTAATTTATTAAAAACTCCTGCGTTTCTGCGGCAACCTAAGTATTTGATGTATAAGCTGAGAAATCGTTTATCAAAACAGTGGCACTAAGGTGTCTATATTACGGAATTATCCAAACTAGTGCCGCTGTGCGGAATTAAAAATTGAAAATATCCTATTTCTAGACTTTTGAAGCATGTGAAATTGTATGCTGATTTCTGCCGCAATAGACTAGATGACAATGTGAAGTATTAGCGAGTGAAGCAATTAGCAAAAGAAAATGTAAATTATTTTTCTAGAAATACCAAATCTTCAGGCTGAGAAGTTAGCTTGATATTCTGACCCTCAACTTTAACCACAAAGTCAAATCCTGTAACATGACCATCTGGAAGAATTATTAAGCGATCGCCCAGAGAATCAAGATAATCGGGAAACTTGTCTAGAGACATGCTGCCATCATTGATAGCAAGATAACCAAGAAGTCGGCGAAATAGTTTGGGTAAAATAACAGTGTTGTCAGTAATGGTTTCCAAATCTTCTAAGACGAAGCCATCATTAGTTTTGTCTAATGCCCACAAACCTTTGTTTTCCTTCAAATTACACTGCTAGTCTATTTGTGTTTTAATCTATAAGACAATTGCAAACTCTGTTCCTTGTTCAACTTCTGAAAGTACTTCTATTTTACCTTGATGTTTGTCGATTATCTGGTAGCAGAGGCTCAGACCTAAACCAGTACCTTTGCCTACTGGCTTAGTTGTGAAAAAAGGTCAAATAACTTATTTCTAATCTCTGGCGGAATTCCTGTTCCATTATCTCTAATCTTTACTTTGATATAATTATTATTTATTATTAATGTATTGATAAAAATGTGTTTGCTTGTTTGAGATTTATTCTCTAGTAAAGCATCTATCGCATTACTCAAAATATTCATAAGTACTTGGTTTATCTGTGCAGGATAACACTCAACTAAAGGTAATTTTTCAAAGTTTTTATTTACTGTAACTTCTGGTTTAATTCTGCGATCTAGAATTAATAGTGTATTATCAATTCCTTCATGAATATCTACTTTTTTCATATCAGCTTCATCTAGTCGAGAAAAGTTTCGCAAAGATACAGCAGTTCCCGGTGTTATGAGGTACAGTAACAGCAATTAGTAAACCAATTTTTTAAATCTTGAGGATTCATTAAGTTGAGTGCAACTGAGATTACTGTATCAACCATTTTTGTTGTAGTTGGAGCAAAACTGCGTA